>DATIQP010000088.1:0-7967 GCA_035470765.1 Polyangiaceae bacterium
CCCGGCGCCGGAGCCGCGCCCCGGCCCCACCGGGATGCCGTGCTCCTTCGCGTAGCGGATGAAGTCCCAGACGATGAGGAAGTAGCCCGGGAACTTCATCTTGCTGATGACGTCGAGCTCCATCTCGAGGCGCTTCTTGTACGCGTCGCGATCCGGCCGCTTGCCGACGGCCTCGAGCTCCGCGAAGCGCTTCTCGAGACCCTCGCGCGCGACGTGCCTGAAGTAGCCGTCGGTGTCGTAGCCCTCCGGCACGACGAAGCTCGGCAGCATCGGCTCGCCCAGCTTGAGCTTCATGTGCGAGCACTTCTCGGCGATCTCCACGGTCGCCCGGAGCGCCTCCGGGTGGCTCGAGAAGAGCTGCGCCATCTCGATGGGCGACTTCAGGTACATCTGATCCGAGCCGTAGTGGCGCTCGAGCGCCTCGGCGTAGGTGCGGCCCGTCTTGATGCACGAGAGGTACAGGTGCGCCTGCGCGTCGGTGCGCTCCGGGTAGTGCACGTCGTTGGTGGCGACGAGCGGGAGCTCCAGGCTGCGCGCGACCCCGCGCAGGATGTCGTTGAGGACAGGCTGCTCGACCAGGCCGTGGTCCTGGAGCTCCACGTAGAGCGAGCCGGGCTCGAAGATCTCCTTGAGCTGGCCCAGCGCCTTCGTCCCCGCCCCCTCGCCCTCCTCGAGGATCGCCTGAGGGACGACGCCGCCCATGCAGCCCGTCATCGCGATGAGGCCCTTGGCGTGCGCGGCCACCGACTCGAGGCTCACCGTCGGCGCGCCGGCGGGTCCGTCGGCCTCGGGCCGCACGTGGCCGAGCGACACGAGCCGCACGAGGTTCTTGTAGCCCTCGGGCGTGGCGGCGATCAGCGGCAGGTGGCGCGCGCGGCCGGACACGGCGATCTCGACCTCGCAGCCGAGGATGGCCTGCACGCCGGCGTCCTTGGCGGCTTTGTAGAAGGAGATGGCGCCGAACATGTTGCCGTGATCGGTCACGGCGACGGCCTTCATCCCCTCCTTGGCGACGCGCTTGACGAGGTCCTTCACCTTCACCGCGCCGTCGAGCATCGAGTACTGCGAGTGGACGTGGAGGTGGACGAACTCGGGCGCCGCCATGAGCCCCCACGCTTACGTTGCACGCGGTTTGCGCGCAAGGGTGGTGGGAGCTCGTCCCTCGCCAGGGCGACGCCTCGCTCTCTCTCTCTCCCTCCCTGCGGTTTGCGCCGGGGCGGCAGATCCCGTACTTTACCTCAGCCGGACTTTGGCGTATTGGTCCAGCGCGGCTTCGTTCAACTGGGACGGGGCTTCGTAAGGGTTCAGTAGCGCACGAGCGCGGCTCTTACTTCAGGAGGCTAAGGATGAAGCTTTGGAAAGTATGGTCCCTCTTTGGTGCCGGCGCGGCTACGCTCGCCGCCGGTCTCGCGTATCAGGCGGGCTGCAGCAGCAGCACGACCAACTCGACTGCGGGCCTCCCGCCGTCGCCGCCGGCTAGCCCGACGCCCGCGTCCTCGGACACGAAGACCTTCGCGATGAACGCGCTGTTCCTCGGCGAGGCTGACCGCAGCGGCGGCGCCCCGAGCAGCTCGGCGTGGAAGTCCTACGGCTACAACCTCGACGGCAAGGTCACGACGAAGGACTCGACCGACGTCTGCACCCTCGCCGCCGGCGCCCCCAAGACCAACCAGCTCGATGGCAACAACGGCATCGACAACTCGTTCGGCTCGGTCATCCTGCCGATCATCCAGAGCGCGGCCAGCCTGCCGACCCCCTCGGCGACGATCAGCCAGGCGATCGCGGGCGGCAGCTTCACCATCCAGCTCGAGATCAAGGGCCTGACGACCGACGCGAAGCAGAGCTCGACCGGCCTCACCGGCCAGCTCTTCGCCTCGGGCAAGTACCCGAACGGCACGCCCGCGTTCGACCAGACCACCGACTGGCCCGTCGCGCCGGAGCTGCTCGTCGACCCGGCTGACATCAGCAAGGGCTCGAAGATCACCTTCAACAACGCCTACATCAACAACGGCACCTTCGTCAGCGGCGACCTCACGACGGGCGGCATCACCGTCTCGATCAGCCTGGTCTTCCAGGGCGTGGCGCTGACCCTCAGCGTCAACCACGCGGTCATCACCTTCGACCACACCGCGGACACGGACGCGACGAACGGCACCATCGCCGGCGTCATCAACACCGACGAGCTCATCAACGGCCTCAAGTCGGTCGCGGGTCGCATCTCGAGCTCGCTCTGCGGCAGCGCCTTCGACGGCATCGCCCAGCAGATCAAGCAGGCGTCGGACATCATGAGCGACGGCAGCAACGGGCCCGGGCCCTGCACCGGCATCTCGATCGGCCTCGGCTTCACCGCCAAGGAGGTCAAGACCCCGACCCAGATCGAGACGAGCGACGCTGCGGTTCCGCCCGATCCCTGCACGGCGAGCGACGGCGGCACCCCCGACACCGGCACCCCCGACACCGGGACCACGGACGCCGGCGGCGGCGGCTGATTCCACCTTCGGGTGAAGCGCTGAGGGCCCTGGCGGCAACGCCGGGGCCTTCGCGTTTTGTCAGCCGGCAGTGATCAAGCGCGCGCGCGCGCGACCATGTGCTTCGCCAGGTGCAGGGCGAAGGCGTAGATGCTGATCTGCGGCGGGCCGCCGAGGCTGGTCGGGAAGAGCGAGCCGTCGGCGACGAAGAGACCTTTGACGAAGTGGTGCTCGCCGTGGCTGTCGACGACGCTGCGCGCGGGGTCGTCGCCCATGCGCAGCGTGCCCATCGGGTGGACCGCCGTGAGCGGGACGTTGTGCGGGCGCACGAAGTCCGTCTTCAGGGCGTCGAGGTCCTTCGGGCTCGTGAGCTTCACCGCCGGGATCGCGGGGATGACGACCTCCTGGGCGCCGCCCGCGAAGAGCAGGCGCGCGCAGGCGACGAGGCCCTTGGCGAGCTGCTCGCGGTCCGCCTCGCTCATGACGTAGTCGATCGCGGGCCGCCCGTCCGCGTCGACGTCGACGGTGCCCGCGGTCTGGTCGTGCACCATGGCGGTGAGCACGGCGAGCTTGCCGTAGTCGCGCATGGCGCGCATGTGGTCCTTGCCGAAGCCCGGCAGCGTCGAGGCGGTGCCGACGGGGTGCGCGAACGCCGGCAGGATCCACACCCGCTTGTCGCTCCCCTCCTCGAAGTCGAGCAGCTCCGTGCACTCGTACGACTGCGGGATGCCGTAGTACGACGAGAGCGTCCGGTCGAAGCGGCCGGCGACGACGGCGCCGGGGTGAAGGCGCAGCCGGTGGCCGACCTGCTGGAACGGGTCGGGCAGGTTGCTCTTGATGGCGATCGCCGCGGAGCCGACGGCGCTCGCCGCGAGGACGACGACCCGCGCGCGCACCGTGATCCACGCGCGCGGGGCTCCGCGGCCGTCGTGGGCCACCCCGAGCACGCCGGTGACGCGCCCCTTCTCGTGGCCGATGTGCAGCACCTCCACGTCGGAGTAGACGGTGGCGCCGGCGCTCTCGGCCTGCGGGACGAGCACCTTGAGGGCGTTCTGCTTGGCGTCGTAGGCGCAGCCGAGCTCGCAGAACCCGCTCATCTGGCAGCCGACGCGGTTGTGCTTGAGCGGGCCGGCCTTGTAGCCGAGCGCCTCGGCGCCGGCGCGCAGGATTTCGTTGTTGGCGTTGCGCATCGCCGCCGGGATCTCGGTCACCGACAGGTCACGCTCGACCTGGTCGAACGCGGGCTGCATCTCGGCCGGCCCCGCCTCCGAGACGCCGTAGCGGTCACGCCACAAGTCGAGGATCGCGTCGGGCGTGCGCTTGCAGAGGTTGGTGTTGTGGACCGTGCTGCCGCCGACGCCGCGGCCCTGCAGCACGCGGATCGCCATGTCACGTGTCGTGCGGCCGCCTCCGTCCTGGAAGAGCATCGGCAGCATCTCGTCCTCGCGCTGCGTGAAGTCCTTCGGCCCGTGGTAGCCGCCCTCTTCGAGCGCGACGACCTTGAGGCCCGCGCGGGCGAGCTCCCGCGCGGCCATCGCCCCGCCGGCGCCGGTGCCGATGACGACGGCGTCGACGTCGAGCGCCAGATCGCCGGTGAGATCGCGGCCGCGGATCACCATTCAGTACCACCCCGCTTCGGGCCGCCCGACGAACGGACCGAGGTAGCCGATGACCTTCCAGGTCCGTACGTCGCGGTAGTAGCCCATGAAGACGAGCGATTTGAGCGCGTCGAAGGCGCCACGCAGGAGGTCCCTGTCGTTCGACTCCATCCAGGACAGGACGCGGTCCTGCTCGGCCGCGGAAAGCTTGGTGAAGCGCGAGGCGTGCCTGGTCATGAGCGGCGCCAGGTGCTCGACGAAGCCGAGCAGGCGCAGCAGATCGCGGCGCAGCGGCTCGGCCATCCGGGCGACGTAGCCGTCGATGAAGCCCGCGACGTCCACGTCGTCGGTGCTCGGCACGCTGCCGTCCTCGACGTCCGGCGCCGCGATCCGCCGCGCGATGGCCGCGACGACGAGGAAGTGCCACGGCGAGAAGGCCTGCAGCTTCGCGGCGCGATCCGCGGGGACGTCGTAGCCCCGCGTGCGCACCAGGGCGGTCGCGCCGCCGAGGGCGAGGAGCGCGCCGCCCGCGATCCCGAGGGCGCGGCGGCGCGAGATGCGCTTCGATGGCTCCACCCGGCGCACTCTACGCTAAGCTCGCCCCTCGAGCACTGCCGCACGCTCGATCCGTAGGCGAGAGTTCGGAGTGAATTGTTGATCATGCGTCTCTTCGGGCTGACGGGAGGCATCGCCTCCGGCAAGAGCGTCGTCGCCGCGCGGTTCCGCGAGCGCGGCGTGCCGGTCGTCGACGCGGACGCGCTGTCCCGCGAGGTGCCGGTCCCGGGGAGCGAAGCTCTCGCGCTCATCGTCGAGGACTTCGGGGGGGGCGTGCTCGCGCCCGACGGCACGCTGGACCGCAAGAAGCTCGCCGCCGTGGTCTTCGCCGACCCGGCCAAGCTCGCGCGCCTCAACGCCATCATGCACCCCCGCATCGCGATGCTCGGGGCCCAGCGCGCCGCCGAGCACGCCGCGCGAGGCGAGCCGCTGGTCTGCTACGAGGCGGCGCTGCTCGTCGAGAACGGCCTCTCCGACGCCTTCCGGCCGCTCGTGGTCGTCTCGGCGCCCCTCGAGGCGCAGGTCGCGCGGGCCATGGCCCGCGACGGGGCGACCGAGGCGCAGGTGCGCGAGCGGCTCGTGGCGCAGCTCCCTCTCGCCGACAAGGAGCGCGTCGCCGACGTCGTCGTCCGCAACGACAGCACGCTCGAGGCCCTGTGCGCGGAGGCGGACCGCGCCCTCGACGAGGTCTGCCGCCTGACCGGCGTCGATCCGGCCCGCTACCCGCGTGGTACCATCGCGGCATCGCGGCACCCGCCGCGGAGCAGGGAACCATGAGCCGCTTCCGCACCGGCGTCTCGTCGACCTACGAAGGAGAAGCGCCGCCGTCGCTCGAGGCGGCCGAAGAGGCGCGCCCCGGCCTGGTGCTGCTCTACGCGCCCCGCTTCGAGGACCTCTCGCCGGCCTTCCCCTTCTTCACGAGCGAGGTCGTCATCGGGCGCGAGGCGGAGTGCTCGATCTGCATCCCCGATCAGGCCGTCAGCCGGCAGCACGTCCGCATCGAGTACGACGGCGAGCGCTGGACCCTGCGCGATCTGTCGAGCCGCAACGGCACCATCGTCAACGGTCGCTACGCGACGCAACACGTGCTCGCCGACCTCGACGAGGTGCGCATCGGCGACGCCATCTTCAAGTTCGTGAGCGAGCATGCCCACGCCTACGTCCCGTACCGCCTCGACGGCGCGCGCAGCGGCGACCGCACCGCGTCCCGGGCCCCCGAGCTCGTCGGCGGATACCAGATCGACGCCATCGCCGCCGACATCGAGCGCATCGCCCCCACCGAGCTCTCCTGCATGATCCTCGGCGAGACCGGCACCGGCAAGGAGGTCGTCGCACACGCGATCCACCGCCTCTCGGGCCGCAAGGGCTCGCTGCAAGCGATCAACTGCGCCGCGATCCCGCAGAACCTGCTCGAGAGCGAGCTCTTCGGCTACCGGCGCGGCGCCTTCTCGGGTGCGGACCGCGACAAGCCCGGCCTCATCAAGCTCGCCGACGGCGGCACGCTCTTCCTCGACGAGATCGGCGACATGCCGCTCGAGGCGCAGGCCAAGCTCCTGCGGGTGCTGCAGGCCAAGGAGGTGTTCCCGCTCGGCGCGACCACGGCGGAGCGCGTCGACGTGCGCGTCGCCTGCGCGACGCACCGGAACCTGCGCGAGCACGTGCGCGAGGGCAAGTTCCGCGGCGATCTGTTCGCGCGCCTCAACGAGCACGCCGTCTCGCTCCCGCCGCTGCGCCAGCGCAAGGAGGACGTCTACCTGCTCTCGAAGAGCTTCGCCGCGCGCTACGGCCGGCCCGACGTGGGCCTGACCTTCTCGTTCTTGCTGGCGCTCTTGCACTACGACTGGCCGTACAACGTCCGCGAGCTCGAGAGCTGCATCAAGCGCGGGCTCGCGCTGACCGGCGGGGCGCCGCTCGACGCCAAGCACCTGCCCGAGGACATCGCCGCGAGGATGAAGGCCTACGGCGACAAGTCGAGCCGCAAGCCCGAGCGCAGCGAGGGATTGGTCGCAAGCGAGAGCGCGGCCCGCAAGCAGCCCGCCGCGGCCCCGTTCCCGTCGAAGGAGCAGTCGCCGGCGCGCCGCGGCGCGCCCACCGAGCAAGAGCTCCGCGCGCTGCTCGCTCGCCACGCGGGCAACGTCGCCGCCGTGGGGCGCGAGCTCGGCAAGGAGCGGATGCAGATCCACCGCTGGCTGAAGAAGTTCGGGATCTCTCTCGACGACTACCGGAGCGGGTAGCTCAGGGCGCGTCGAGCTCGGCGACCGCGACGATGTGCAGCTTGTGATCGGCGCCGCGGCGCAGCAGCATCACCAGCATGCTGTGGAACAGCGGGTTGCCGTTGCTGGCCTGCGTCGGGTTGAGCGGAACGCGCGCGTAGACATCGCCGGGCCGCATCATCGGCGGCCGCGGCGGATCGGTGTGCGGGCCGAGGTCTTCCGCGGCGTAGCGCTCCATGTGATCGAAGCGCGCCACATCGACTCCTTCGAGCTTGGCGAAGTCGGCCTGATGTTGCTGGATGCGGTGCGTGAAGTCCTGGATGAGCGCGCCGCGCGCCTGGCGGTTCTCCAGGTTGACCGCGTCGGCGCCGAGCAGGTCGACGAAGCCCTCCGAGTCGCGCTTCACGAAGCAGCGAATGTAGGAGCGCACCACGTCGACGATCTGCTCGTCGCCCACGGGCTGGCGCAGCGCGAGCACCCCCGACTGCGAGTCGCCCCGCTCCTCGGTCGCGGGCAGCGCGGGCGGCGGCTCGAGGACGACGCCGTCGGGCTTGCGGGTCGCCTCCGGCATCTCGAGCGCAGTGGCCATCGAGCTCCCGCCGCAGGCGCAAGCGAGCCAGGCCAAGCCCGCGCAGACGGCGCTACAGAGCTTCGATCTTCGGCGGCTCGCCACGGCTGAGCGTCACCATCGCACGATCCGGTACGGCGTTCCAGCGCGGCGGGATCGCGTCCTGGTCGAAGTCGCTCGCGACGAGGACGAAGTGCACCTGCGACAGCTCCGGCGTGCGGCGCCTCAGCTGCGCGTCGTCGCCGATGAGCGACTCCGCGTCGTCGCGGCCCGAAAGCTCCCGGACGGCCATGCGCTGGCGCCGGTGCACGGCGGAGATGAGATCGCCGTTCGAGACGATGAGGTTGACCTCCGCGGGCCCTCCACCGACCTCGGCCGAGATGGAGTCGACCAGCGACAAGCTCCCGCGGAGCGCCTCGCGAAGGACGCCGCGATCGACGAGCGCGTCGTTGAGCTTGCCCGCGTCGTGCAAGAACGAGAGAAAGACGTGGAAGAGGATCTCCGCGTCGCTGTCGCCGCGAATGCCGGCGCGCAAGAACTCCGGCACGCTGCCGATGAGCCGGTC
>DATIQP010000089.1:0-5099 GCA_035470765.1 Polyangiaceae bacterium
CTCGTCGATCTCGAAGGCGTGCCGGCCGCGCAGAGCGCCCCACCCGACGAGCGACACGTTCGTCGCGAGGGTCGCGACGCCGCCGAGACGCTCGATGGCCTTGCGCCGCGTGATGGGCTCGCCCTCGCCCGGGGGCGAGCCGTCCGTCGAGAGCTTCGCAGCGAGCCACTCGACCAGCCGCGCGACCACGCGCACGCCGATCAGCGGGAGGGTCGACAAGAGGACGACGACGAACTCGCTCATCGCCACGGAGAAGGCGATCGCGAGCACACCTGGCTGCGCGCGGAGCGTGGCGAGGCGGACGACGGAGCTGGCCACCGTCATCGTCGCCAGCGCGGCGATGACCCATCGCTTGCGCGACCTCAGCCGGGGGAAGGCGTCGAAGGCCCAGGTGCCGAGCATCGCGTGGACGAGGCCGGAGGCGACGAGGAAGAAGAGGGCCACTGCGAACGAGCGCGCGCTCAAGGCGCGAGGCAGCCTAGCAGGGCGTCAGCGCGCGGCTACTTCCCGCAGAAGATCTCGACCTCGAACTCGCGCACGAAGCTCGCCTCGCCCGCGAGGACGCGGAGCGCGCACGGCGAGAGCGATGCCAAGAGGAGGCCCTCGAGGGTGCCGAGGATGACGTGCCTCAGCGCGAGGCTGGCGCCCTCGAACCCTTCGATCCGGACGGACGAGACCCGGCCCTTCGGTTCGCCGATGCGCGGGGTGCCGAAGTCGAGCACGCGGCCCCAGCCGCCAGGCAGCCGGCGGAGCAGGGTCTGCGCGTCGGTCCGCTGGCCCGTGGGGCGGAAGATCGGGGCGAGGTCCTTCTCGAAGTTCTCGCGGGCGAGGCGCTGCCACCCCGCCGGCTCGCGGCGCAGGAGCGCGTACGTCGCCGCCTCGAGCCACGTGTCGGCGGCCTCGAGATCGTACCAGACGAGCGCGTTGAAGCCGTCGCTGCGGTAGGTCTCCGCGAGCGCGGCGGGCAACATCGCGAGCACGGCGTCGCGCCCGGCCGGGCCGTGGGCGCGCTCCACCCAGCGGAAGATGGCGCGGGGGAGCGTGCCGCGCGTGTGCAGGCGACCGCGCGCACCGGCCGGCAGCGGCCGCGGCATCCAGTTCACGGGCGTGGTCCGTTCGATGGGGGGCATGGCCCGGCGCGGCCCGGAAGAGTCGGCGCCTTGGCGCTCGTTCAGCGTCTGACGTGAGGAAAGCGCCTTGTGCAGCTCCGAGTCGCGGACGTCGAGCCGCGGAGTCGTCGCGAGGGAGCCGGACGAGCGCGGTGCGACGGGGGGCTGCCTCGGCGTGGACGGTTGCCTGGGGGTGGACGGTTGCTTCGGCGTGGCGACCGGCTCCCGCAGCGGCTGCGCCTTGTCGCTGGCGATCACCCTGGCCGGAGGCGTGAGGTACGCGTTGGACATCATCGTCGGCGCCGCCGGAGCGACGACCTTCGGCGCGGAGGGCGTGGACGCGTTCGCCATCTCCTCGCTCGGCGTGGGGTTCGGCACGAGATCCCAGCTTCCGGTCGACGGCACCTCGCCCGAAGGCGGCTCCGGGAGCGAGGGCTCGAAGCTCATCGAGGGGACGCGAGCGGGCTGCGCCTTCGCGAGCTCGGTGGCGGTGAGGGTCGGCTGCAGCCCCACCGCGTCGAGGAGCGCCCGCAGCGCTCGCCGCCGCGCACCCGCGTCCGGGACGAGCGGAGCGAGCGCGTCGGCGAAGGCTTCCGCCGTCTGGTAGCGGCCTTCGGGGCTCTTCGTGAGCGCGGTGTCGAGGATCTCCTGCACGCGCTCGGCGATGGCGACCTCCATCGACGCGAGCGTCGGCGCGGGCGCGTGAACGATGCGGTACGCGGTGGCCACCGCCGTCTGGGCCTCGAACGGACGCTTGCCGGTGAGCAGCTCGAACAGGACCGTGCCGACGGCGAAGATGTCGCTGCGGCCGTCCAGCGAGCCCTCGCCCGAGGCCTGCTCCGGCGAGAGGTAGTCTGGCGTGCCGAAGATGACGCCGGTGTTGGTGCGCGGCGACGTGCCGGGCTGATCGAGGATCTTGGCGATGCCGAAATCCAGCAACTTGACGCGCACCTCCTCGCCGGCGACGGCGAGGTACACGTTCTCGGGCTTGAGATCGCGGTGCACGATGCCGTGGCGGTGCGCGCCGTCGAGGGCCGCGAGCATGGGCATCACCACGGCGAGCGCGGTCGGCAGGTTCACTCGGCCCACGCGCGAGAGCGCCTGCGCCAGGCTCGCGCCCTCGAGGTACTCCATCGCGACGTAGGGGCCCTCCTCGGCGATGCCCGCGTCGAAGACGTCGACGATGTTGGGGTGACGGATCTTGTTGACCGCCTGCGCCTCCTGGAAGAAGCGCCGCGTGAGGTCCGCATCGCCGGCGTAGTCGTGGCGGAGGAGCTTGAGCGCGACGTCGCGGCCGGCGAGCTCGTGGGTGGCCCGGAAGACCTCCCCCATCCCGCCGCCGCCGAGGCGTTCTTGCAGGCGATACTTGCCTGCCACGAGCGCACCGACGTCCAGCTTCCGCACTTCCATGGCCTTGGACCTTGCAGTTTCAACCGGCGGCGGCTTTTCGACAAGACACAGCTTGTCGATCGGTCAATCGCCCGCTTCCTCGCGCATGAAAGCCGGCACCCACCAGTTCCAGTCACCGAAGAGCTTCATTGCCGCCGGGACCAGCAGCGAGCGGACCACGGTCGCGTCGAGGGCCACCGCGATGGCCATGCCGACGCCCATCGCCTTCACCATGATCACGGTGGCGAGCGAGAAAGCGGCGAAAACCGAGACCATGATGGCCGCCGCGCTGGTGATGAGCCGCCCGCTCCGCGCCAGGCCCTCCGTGACGGCGCGCGCGTTGTCGTGGCTCTTGCGCCACTCCTCGCGCATCCGGCTGAGCAGGAGTACCTCGTAGTCCATCGACAGGCCGAAGACGACGCAGAAGAGCAGGACCGGCAGGGTCGGCTCGACGGGCCCCGGCTCGAAGCGGAGCAGGTGTGCGAGGTGTCCCTCCTGGAAGATCCACACCAGCGCGCCGAACGACGCGGTGATCGACAGCACGTTCGTCAGCACCGCCTTGAGCGGCAAGAGCAGCGAGCGGAACAGCAGCAGCAAGAGCAGGTAGGTGAGCCCGGCCACGAATGCCACCGACTTGGGAGCGTGCGCCGCGAAGAAGTCGTTCGAGTCCACGTCGAGCGCGGTGACCCCGGTGACGGAGAGCTTGCCGTCGCCCACGGCGCGCTCCTTCCTGATCGCGCGGACCACCGAGCGTGCGGCGTCGTCCTTCGGCTGGGGTGTGAGCACCTGGATGACGTGGATGCCGTGGCCCGAGGTGTGGTCGAGGGCGAAGGAGACGTCGAACGGCCGCAGCGACTCGGGCAGCGCGACCAGCTTCTGGGCCTGCTCGGGGTCGAGGGTCTTGTCGAAGTCGAAGACGCTCTCGGTGCCGGCGACGTGCGGGATGGCCGCGAGCCGCTCGCGCAGCTCGAAGAGCGCGCGGACGCGATCGGCCGTGAGCTCCTCGGTGGGGAACTGGACGACGACCGTGATGCGGTTCTTCGCCTCCTCGGGGAAGTCGCGCAGCAGCTCCTCGTAGGTGGCGCGGGCCTCGGTCGACATGGGCAGAACGCGGACGTACGCCGCCGCCGCCTCGAGGCGCAAGAACGGCACGCCCAGCGCGAGCATCAGCGCCAGCGTGGGCAACAGCACGAGCAGCGGACGCTTCATCACCACGGGGACGAGGCGCCGCCACAGCCGGCCGTCCTCCGGGCCGGCGCGCCTTCCGATGGCGATGGCGTCGACGCGAGGGCCGAGCATCGCGAGCACCGCGGGAAGGAGGGTGAGCGCCGAGGCCACCGAGGCGAGCACGACCACGCCGCCGGCGAGGCCCATCGCCGAGACGTACGAGCGCGGGAAGAACACCAGGCCCGACAGGCCCACGGCGGCGGCGAGGCCGCTCCCCAGCACCGCCTGCCCGGCGGTCGCCATCGCGATCTCGATGGCTCGCGCGACGGACGCCCCGCCCGCGAGCTCCTCGCGGAAGCGGCTGGTGTAAAAGAGCGAGTAGTCGATCGCCAGGCCCAGGCCGATGAGGGACGCGACGTTGATCGTGTAGCGCGCCATCTCCGTGTAGCGCGCGAGCTGGACGATGAAGGAGATCGCACCGAGCACCGAGAGCCCGCCGACGATGACCGGCATCGTCGCCGCGATGACGCTGCGGAAGACGACGAGCAGCACGAGCAGCGCGAGGGGCAGGCTCACGATCTCGGCGACGAACAGGTCGTGCTTGAGGGTGGAGTCGAGATCGAGCCGGTACTGGAGCTCTCCGGTGAACGAGACGTGGAACTTCCCCGGCCTGATCTTCGCGCGGACGGCCGCGTAGCCGAGCTCCGCCGTCGTGAGCTCGCCCTTCATGACGACGACGGCCAGCGCCGCGTGGCGATCCGTCGAGACGAGCGCCTCGCCGATGCGGGGCGGCGCTTCGACGGGGGACAGGATGGAGGCCACCTGCGGATCGCCGTCGAGCGGGGCGAGCGCCTCGCCCATGTCGGCATAGAAGGACGGATCGTCGACCGTGAGCGTGTCGGAGCGAAACAGCGCGACGAACGTCGGCCCGGCGCGGTCGCCCAGCGCGCGCTTGGCGAGATCGCCTGCCTCGTCCGCCTCGACCCCGTGGATCGTCCCCGTGGTGAGGGGCCCGCCGTGCCAGAGTCCGAACGCGGCGAGGACCAGGAGCGCGAGGCAGATCACCAGCACGACCCCGCGGCGGCGAAACACGAGACGGCCCCAGGCGGCGAGCATGCGGTATCGCACCGTACCGTATTTCGGGGGTCGTGCGGCGGCGGTTGCTCCGGCTCGTGCGAAGAAGTACCCCTTGGCCGATGGCGCTCGATGTAGTCGTGTCCGCATCCGCCTAGGTGCGCCTCTCGCGCGTGCAGCAGTTCGTCGCAGCGCGCGGCCGCGGCGTCGAGCTCGTCTGCGTAGGCGCCACGCACGAGGCGCTGGCAGACCTCGTGAGGCGCAACGCGGCGGACGGAGGGGCGATCTTCGGCTGGCAACGGGTGAGCTTCGCGCGCCTCGCCGGAGCGCTCGCCGCGCCGGCCTTCGCCGAGAAGGGCG
>DATIQP010000090.1:0-3120 GCA_035470765.1 Polyangiaceae bacterium
GCGCCGCGGAGCCGGGCGCGACCTCCATCGGCTCGCGGAGCGGCGGACCGTCGCCCTGGGGATCGGCCACGAGCTCGACGCGCACCGCGGCGGGATCGATGTCGCCGAGGTGGACGGTCACGTGGAACACCAGCGCTCCGTCGTGGGGACGGACGATGAGCTCTCCGAAGCGGATCTTCGGGAAGCCGGCCTCGAGCGCGCGCTGCCACGCGAGCAGCTGCTTGGCGGCGCGGGCGTTGCTGGCCGCGCGCGCCGCGAAGTCCTTGGTCGCGTCCGCGTAGATCGCGGCGTAGTCGCCCAGCATTCGGTTGCCGCTGAACGTGGGCGTGAGCTTCGCCATGCTGGCGCGGATGCGGGCGATCCAGCGACGCGGCATTCCGGCGGCGTCGCGGTCGTAGAACTCCGGCACGACCTCGTGTTCGAGCCGGCTGCGAAGCGCCCCGGCCTCGTCGAGATCGTTCTCCTCGCCGAGCGCCCAGCCCACGTCGGGCGCGTACGCCTCCGCCCACCACCCGTCGAGCTCCGAGAGGTTCAGCCCGCCGTTGACGAGCACCTTCATCCCGCTCGTGCCGCACGCCTCCCAGGGGCGACGCGGCGTGTTGATCCAGACGTCGACGCCGCAGACCAGCTGCTCGGCCAGCGCCATGTCGTAGTCCTCGAGGTAGACCGCGCGATGGCGAACGTCGGGGCGGTTCGCGAACGCGACCCAGGCCGCGACGAGGCGTTTGCCGTAGGCATCGTCGGGGTGCGCCTTGCCCGCGACGACGATCTGCACGGGCCGCTTCGCGTCGAGCAGCAGGCGGGCGAGCCACTCCTCGTGGACCAAGAGCAGGTTGGGCCGCTTGTACTCGGTGAAACGACGGGCGAAGCCGAGCGTGAGGATGTTCGGGTCGAGCACGCGGCTACCGTCCTCGACCTGCGCCGGCGACGCGCCTCGTTGCGCGAGGTGGCGGCGCAGGCGCGCCCGCGCGTACTCGACGAGCGCGTTCCGGTTCTCGCGGCGCATCGACCACAGCTCCTCGTCGCCGAGCGTGCTGACCACCTCTCCGAGGCGCTCGATCGCGCCGCGCCAGCGGCGCTTGCCGCCGGCCTGCGTCCAGAGCGCGTCGGCCTCGCGCGAGTCCCATGACGGCACGTGGACGCCGTTGGTCACGTGGTTGATGGGGATCTCCCAGGACGGCCACCGCGGGAAGAGCCCGGCGAAGATCTGCTGACTCGTCACCTTGTGCGGTTTGCTCACCGCGTTGGTGCGCGCCGAGCCGCGCATCGCGAGGAAGGCCATGTTGAAGGGCTCGCTCGCGTCGCGAGCGTCTCGGCGGCCGAGCGAGAGCAGCTCCGGGAGCGAGACGCCGAGCTCGGCGAGGTACGGGCCGAACGCGGGGAAGTAGCTCGCCATCAGCTCGGGAGCGAACACGTCGAAGCCCGACTCGACCGGCGTGTGGGTGGTGAAGACGTTGCCGGCGCGCGTCGCCCACAGAGCTTCGTAGAAGGACGCGCGCGCGCTCCGCATGAATAGGCGCGCCCGCTCCAGGATGACGAAGGCCGCGTGGCCCTCGTTCAGGTGCGCGACCGTGGCCGAGACGCCTGCCTCGTGGAGCGCCCGCCAGCCGCCGATGCCGAGGACCATCTCCTGCAGCAGGCGCGTCTCCTCGCCGCCGCCGTAGAGCTTGGCGGTGATACCGCGATCGATCGGTGAGTTGGCCGTGTCGTTGGCGTCGAGCAGGTACAGGTCGACTCGGCCGACGCGCGCGCGCCACACGCGGAGCCAGAGATCGCGGCCGGGGAGCTCGACGCGGATCCGCAGGCGCGAGCCGTCGGCGCTCGTGACGGGCCGAACCGGCAGCGCCGTGGGATCGTTGTAGGGGTAGCTCTCGCGCTGCTCGCCGGCGCCGGTGATGGTCTGGCGGAAGTAGCCTTCCTGGAAGAGGATGCCGACGCCCGTGGCTGGAAGGCCGAGATCGCTGGCGGTCTTGAGGTAGTCGCCCGCGAGGATGCCGAGCCCGCCGGCGTAGAGCGGCACCGCCTCGCCCAGGCCCCACTCCATGCTGAAGAAGGCGATGGACTCGCTCGGCGCGCCGGGTCCTCCGGCTTCGAACCAGGATTGCTCCTTCATGTACTGCTCGCGCGCGCGCACCAGGCGCGAGAGCTCGGCGGTGAACGTCGGGTCGGCGGCGAGGGCCTCGAGGCGCGCGCGAGGGACGTCCTGGAGCATGACCCAAGGGTTGCGCGTCTGCTCCCAGATGGCGGCGTCGATCGATCGCCAGAGCGCGTCGCCGGCGCGGCTCCACGTCCACCGAAGGTCCAGCGCGAGGTCGGCGAGAGGCTCGATGGATTTCGGCAGCTCTCGCGGGAGGTCCATCAGCGCGTTTCGAGGCAACGCCGGTGCCATCGGGCCGCCGAGCGCAGGCGGGCGTGCGCAGCACGCGAGGACGCTCGAAACTGCACGCAGAGGTGCAGGACTTGCGCCGCCGCGCCCCCGGCGCGTGTCAGCTGCTCGCGGAAGTGTATCGGCCGATCGCGCGCTTCCACACCGCGCGCGAGAGCGCGAACGTGGCCACCGCGGCCGCCGCCGCGCCGAGCGCCTCGCGCGCGCTGGCCTGGCCGAGCAACGCCTTGGCGGGGAACGTCGTCATCACCGCGAGCGGCACGACGAACGTGAAGAGGACGTGCAGCAGCCCGCGGAAGACGCTCGCGGGCCAGCGCGCGGCGTCGAAGACGGCGCCGAAGAGGAACGTGAGGTTGTCGATCTTGACCACGTAGAACGCGAGGCTGACGCTCAGCATCCAGAGCGCGTAGAGGATGACCGTCGCGGCGAGGAAGAGGAGCGCGGCGCCGGCGACGTCGGCGGCGCTCGGGCCGCGTCCGAGCCGCGAGAAGCCGTACGCGAACAGGGCGCCGGCCGTGAGGACGTTGGCCGCGCGCCACGGCAGGACCCGCGCCGTCGACACGAGAAACTGCGAGTCTTTCGGCTTGAGCAGCACGAAGTCGAACGTCCCTTTCCGGATCTGCTCGACGACGAGCGCCATGCCGGGGTTGATGGCGCCCTCGAGCACGGCCTGCAGGAGCGTGAAGAAGCCGGTGACCATGAGCGCCTCGCCGAAGCTCCAGCCCGCGACGGTG
>DATIQP010000091.1:0-17763 GCA_035470765.1 Polyangiaceae bacterium
GCGAACGGAGATGCGTCATGAAGCCCATCCATGCTCGTCTTGCCTCCACCGCATTGTTCCTGCTGGCAGCGTCGCCGTGGCTCGCTTGCAGCGAGAAACAAACGGTCGTCGTCAACCCCACCAACCAGGACCGCGCTCGAGCCATCGACGAGCTCAACGATGCGACGGCGGTCGTCCATGAGATGGCCGCGACGAAGGAAATCCCGCTCGACCGGCGCCAGGAGGCTCGGTGCGTCATCGTGGTGCCGGGGATGAAGAGCGGCGCGTTCGTCGTCGGCGGCGCCTCCGGCCACGGCGTCTCCACGTGTCGCACCGCGAGAGCGTGGAGCGCCCCCGCGTTCGTCAAGTTGGGTGGCGCGAGCTTCGGCGCGCAGATTGGAGGGCAATCGGCGGACTTGCTCATGCTGGTGAACAGCGGAGAGGCGATGAACAAGCTCTTCACCTCCAGCTTCCAGCTCGGCGCTGGCATGTCGGTCGCTGCGGGGCCGGTCGGCGGTGGCGAGCAAGCGGCGGCGAACGTCAAGAAGGCCGACGTCCTCACCTACGCGCGCACGAAGGGGTTGTTCGCCGGCGTCGACGTGAGCGGCATCTGGGTCAAGCACGACGCCGCGGCGCTCTCTGGGCTGTACGGCGCTGCCAACGCGGACATCCAGAGGATCCTCGATGGCGCGACGCCTGTTCCAAAAGAGGCCGTCCCGTTCGTGGAGCAGGTGGCGCTGGTGTTCCCCGCGTCGCCTGAACGGTGAAGGCCAATCGCCGCTGCCCCTACCGCCGGCAGAGGCGCGTGACCATGTCCTCCAGCACCGCCTGCGGCGGGCGCTTGCTCCCCTTCAGCGCGAGGTCCGTCTCGGCGAGCACCAGCAGCCACCGGTCGATCTCGCGAGGGCGCAAGGCCTTGGCTCGGTCGGCGAGCTCGCGCGCCCGCTGCGGCGAGAAGACCGCCGCCTTGCGCGCGGCCTCGTCGTGACGCGCGCCCTCGTCGAGGGCGCACTTGTACTTGGCGAGCTGGCGGATCGACCAGGCGATCGCGCCGAGCAACGGCAGGCCCCGGTCGCGCGGATCGTAGGCGTCGGCCAGCGTGGCGAGCGCGTCGGCGAGATCTCGCCGCTGCACGGCGCCGACGACGGCCCACGTGTCGGCGGCCCGCATTCGCGCGACGCACTGGCTGACGGCGTCCTCGTCGATGGGCTTGCCCGCGCCGACGAAGAGCGAGAGCCGCTCGACGGCGTCGACGACGGGGGAGAGCTCCGGGCCGACGAGCTCGGCGATGAGCTCCGCGGTGTCGCGATCGATGGCGTGGCCACGCTCCGCGCACGCGTCGACGACGAAGCCGGGGAGCTCGCGCGCGTCGAGGGGATTGCACTCGACGAGGAAGCCCTGCTTGCGGGCGAGCACGAGCAACCGCCGCCGGCCGTCGAGCTTCGGCGCGACGAGCACCATGCAGGTGCTGTCGACCGGGGCCTTGGCGTACTCGGCGAGATCGTCGAGCGGCGAGCCCTTGTCGCCCTTGCTCGCCGGCGCTTCGTCGTCCTCGTCCGCCGAAGACGAGGACGAGTCCCAGCGCTCGAGCCCCCGCACGAGGACGAAGCGCTTGGGCGCCATCATCGGCACGGTGCGCGCCGCCGAGAGCACGCGCTCGATCGACGCCTCGCCCGCCGTGAACTTGTCCTCGTTGAAGGCGGCGACGCCGCTGCCGAGCGCGGCGGCACGCACGGCTTCCATCGCGCGGTCGCGCAGGAGCCGCTCGTCGCCGACGAAGAGATAGACCGGCAGGAGCTTGCCGCTCCTGGCCAGCTTTTCGACGGACTGGGGTGAAGTCACCGGGGACTGCTACGCCGCGCGGCGGCGGCGACGGCTCAGCGCGAGGAGCCCGAGCGCCGTGCCGACGGCGAGCAGCGCCTGCGACGAGCCCGACAGACCAGGAACCGAGCAGCCGCAGCCGCCCGGCTTGCCCTGCACGGCCTCCTCTTCCTCGGTCTTCTGGTAGGCCTCCGACGGCACGAACGGCGGCGCGCTGCCGACCGGCGCGACCTCGGTCGACGTGGGCACGGCGGAGGTGTCGTTCTGGGCGACCTTCTTCTCTTCCTTGGGCTTGGCCTTGGCCTCGAAGCTGATGCTGCGGCGATCGACCACGGGGTTGTCGCCCTTGAGGACGAGGTTCGTCGCGGCGCCGATGTCCACGCCGTCCGCGGTGCGGATCTGCATCTTGTACTCGCCCGCGACGAAGCCGCGCGTGCGCGTCAGGCTGAAGTCGAAGCGCGTGTTCTTGAAGATCTTGCCGGTGCCGTCGGCGAAGTCGACGTCGAGGCTCTCGGTCTGCGGCAGCGCGTTCTGGATCGGGACGCGGTTCAACACCGGCTCCTTCGAGTTGTCGGTGAGCGCGCGCTCGTACTCCGTCTGCTTGGTGAAGATGAACTTCATCGGCACGTGAGGGAGCGACGGCTTCGACGGCAGATCGAGGCTCAGGTAGATGTGCCACGAGCCGCCCGACTCCTGGATCTCGGTCGAGCGGACGTGGTAGGCGCCCATCGCGGAGGCGGGCAGCGCGAGGAGCATCGTGCCGAGCAGCGTCGCTGCGGCGAGAAAGGCCCAGAAGAGCTTGCGCGTCATGCGGGCACGGTACCAAACTCGTCGCGCGCTGCCTACGGCCCCGAGCCCATGCTAAGAACCTTGCCGCCCGCGGGCTCAGCATGACCGTGTATTTTACACGCATTGACGGTGGACTCCCGGCCCCGACCCCTCGGGCCGTCGCCATCGGAAATTTCGACGGGGTCCATCGCGGCCACCAGGCGGTGCTCGCCGAGGCCCGGGCGAGCGCGCAGGCCAGCGGTCTCGCGCTGGCGGTGCTGACGTTCGATCCGCACCCCGCCGTGGCGCTCGGCCGCCAGCCACCCCCTTTGCTGACGGCGCTCGACCGGAAGGCCGAGCTGCTCCGGCGCGCCTCGGTCGACGAGGTGCTCGTGCGGGCGTTCGACGCCGCGTTCGCCGCCTACACGCCGGAGCGCTTCGTCACCGAGGTCCTGGTCGCGGGGCTGCGCTCCGGCGCGGTGATCGTCGGCCAGAACTTCCGGTTCGGACACAACCGAGCGGGCGATCGCTCCACGCTGGAGGCGCTCGGGCGAGAGCACGGCTTCGAGGTGCGCTGCTTCTCGCTGCGCGGCGACAACCGCGGGCCCTTCTCGAGCACCCGCATCCGGCAGGCCATCCTCCGCGGCGACGTCGCCGAGGCGAGCACGATCCTCGGGCGGCCCCACGCGTTCTCCGGCGTGGTCGGGCGGGGGGACCAGCGCGGCCGCACGATCGGCTTCCCCACGGCCAATGTCGAGGAGGTGCAGGAGGTCGTCCCGGCCATCGGCGTCTACGCCGTGGTGGTCGACGTCCTCGACGCCGACGGCATGGCGCGCGCGCTCGGAGCGGGCGTGATGAACGTCGGGACACGCCCCACGATCGATCCCTCGTCGCCGCGCCAGACCCAGGAGGTCCACCTCTTCGACCTCGACCGCGATCTCTACGGCCAGCGTCTGCGCGTGCACGTCCTCGAGCGGCTGCGCGCCGAGCTGAAGTTCGCGTCGCTCGAGGAGCTGCGCGCCCAGATCGAGTGGGACGCCGCCCGCGGGCGGGAGCTCACCGCCGCCGTTCACCCCGGTCCGAGCGGCGCGTACGGCTGAAATCCGGCGGTTTGGCCGCGAAGGCCATCGCTTTGGCCAGTTCGGTCAAGGACCGGTCGCCGGCGGCGTGCGACCACTCCATGCGCCATGAACAAGATCCTCGCCGCCGCCGCCGTCGCCGTCCTCGCGCTCGCCGGGTGCTCCGGATCCACCGAGGGCATCGACGACGGCCAGTCGCCGCTCACTCCCGCGCCGTTCTTCGCGGGCGACCCCCAGAACGGGGCCGAGTTCGCGACCGACGTCTCCTTTTGGGAGACGCCGCTCGCCCAGAGCCAGATGGACTGCTTCTGGGACTCGGGCGTGCGCCACGTCATCGTCGGCACCCAGCAAACCGACATCACGCAGCAGCAACTCGGCATGGCCGTCGCGCGCGGGATGACCGTCGACGCCTACGTCTACCTGTACTGGGACAAGGACCTCACGTCCCAGGTGAGCGCGGCGTTCGCCGCCACGACAGGGTTCCCCATCGGCCGCATGTGGCTCGACATCGAGCAGAGCCCCGGCACGCTGGGGTCGAAGACGCTCATCGCCGACATCCAGACGGCGCTGACGGCCTGCCAGTCCCACGGCATCACGTGCGGCATCTACACGGGCCCGGGCTTCTGGAAGACCTACGTGAGCAACACGAACGTCTTCGCGAACGTGCCGCTCTGGTACGCGCTCTACAACTTCCGGACCTCGCTCTCCGACTGGTCGACCGAGGCGTTCGGAGGTTGGGCCAAGCCGGTCGCCAAGCAGTTCGCGACCAAGCCGCTCTGCGGCGTCGGGGGCGCGGACTGGGACGTGATGCAGGTGTCGGCCACGCCGACCGTCGTCGTCGATCGGAGCCTCCCGCCCGACACGGGGCTGCCGCCGGCGGCGCCGACGAACCTCTACCCCGTCGACGGTCAGACCATCACCTGGGGCTACGCGAAGGTGATGAGCTCCACCATCCCGCGAGCCACGCAGTACCAGCTCGCCGTCGAGCGGTGGACCGGCAGCGCGTGGATCACCTACTACACGTTCACCAACGCCAACGCGTTCGTGAAGTTCTATCCGCAGATCACGAACTCCATCTATCGCTTCCGGACGCGGGCGATGAACGCGCACGGCTGGGGCGACTGGTCGAGCTACGCGTCGTTCACCTACGGCAAGTACACGGGCCCGATGCCTCCCACGTCGAGCACGCCGCCGTCTTCGAGCACGACGCCTCCCGCGCCGACCACCACGCCGCCGCCGACGCCGACGTCGAGCACGCCGCCGAACAACAACCCGCCGCCCTCGGGCGTCCCCGCGATCGTCTCGCCGGCCGACGGCTCCACCATCGCGACCTCGGGCGTGACGCTGACGTGCTCCGCCGTGACGAGCGCGACGAGCTACCAGTTCGCCATCCAGTCTCAGAGCGGCAGCAACTGGGTGCCGTACTACACGTACACGGCGAGCAAGACCTCGCAGACCTTCTACCCGCAGACCCACGGCATCGGGTACCGCTGGCAGGTGCGAGCCATGGTGGGGGGCCTGTGGGGCGCCTGGTCCGCCTACGCGGGCTTCCAGTACGAGTGATAGCCTGGTGGGGTGCCCACCATCGCTTCCGGCGCCATCCAGAAGCTGATCGCCGCGATCGAGGAGATGGGGTTCGATCCCGCGCCGCTCCTCGCGGAGGCCGGCATCGATCGCGACGTCGCCGCCGACCGTGACGCCCGCGTGCCGGTGGAGAGGCTGCACCGGCTCTGGGACGCGACCGTGCGCACCGCGCCGCGCGCCGAGGCGGCGGTCCTCGGCGCGGAGCGATACAGCCCGGGCGACTACGGTCTCGTGGGCTTCGTGGCGATGAACAGCGCGTCGCTCGGCGAAGCGATGCGTCACATGGTGCGCTACGTCGGCCTGTGGACCGACGAGCCGGGCATGCGCCTGCAGGGCGACGGCACGCTGTCGATCGCGTACCGGTCGCACTTCGAGGACAGCCCCGGCAAGCGACTCGCGATGGAGGCCGCCGCCGCGGAGATCACCAACGGCGCGCGCATGGTGACGCAGAAGCCGCTGACGCCGCGCGAGGTCCGCTTCGCTCACCGGGCGCCGCGAGACGTCTCGGGGCACGCGGCGTTCTTCGGTTGTCCGGTGCGCTTCGGGCAGCCCGACACGTCGGTGATCTTCCGTCCCGAGGACATGGCGCTGCCGCTGCCGAAGGCCGACGCGCAGCTCGGCGCGTTCCTCCGCGAGATGGCGAACCAGGCGTTGCGGGAGCGCGCCGGCGGCGAGCCGAGCTCCATCGACACCATCCGCGAGATCGTCGCCCACGAGCTGCAGAAGGGCGTCCCGTCGCTGAGCGCCGTCGCGCGCCGCATGGCGACGAGCGAGCGCACGCTCAGGCGCCGGCTGGAAGAGAGCGGGACCTCGTTCCGCGCCCTGCTCGACCAGACGCGCGCGGACCTGGCGCGCCAGTACGTGCGCGACATGCGCCTGCCCCTCTCGGAGGTCGCGTTCATGCTCGGCTTCTCCGAGCCGAGCGCATTTCACCGGGCTTTCAAGCGCTGGACGGACACGACCCCCGCGCTCTGGCGGGCCCGGAGCGCCCCGGGGGGTGACCCTGGAGCCGCACCCCGGTCTCGGCTATAGCTCGGGCCGATGGAACCCACGCGCGCGGAGCTCGAGTCGCTCGACCGTGATTCGCTGATCGGCAAGGCCGAGGCCGCCGGCGTGTCGCGCGCGCGTGTGCTCACGCGCCCCGAGCTCGTCGACGAGATCCTCCTCCGGCAGGGTAGGGACGCCGAGGCGACGCGGCGCGCTCGCGGTCTGCTCGGGCGCGCTCGCGACCTGCTCGCGCGGCTCGTCGAGCGCGGCCTGCACCTACCCGACGCGGCCGATCGAGTGCGCGGGGCGACGCCGCCGCCCCCTCCGCGTCGCAACGGCGCGGCCGTGCCGACCGTGACGCTGGCCGAGATCTACGCGACGCAGGGTCACAAGGACAAAGCCCTCGAGACGCTGCGCCAGGTCCTCGAGCGCGAGCCGGAGCACCTCGCCGCCAAGAACCTCGTGGCGAAGCTCTCCTCGCCCTCGTACGCGGCGCCCGCGCCCAAGCTCCCGCCCGAGGCGGAGGGAGCCGAGGAGCGCCCGGTCGACGGTGGCGAGGCGAGCATGGGCTCGGGAGGCTTCACGGCGCCGGTCACGTCGAGCACCGGCGCGCCCGAGGGCGCGATGGGGATGATCGACGCCCAGCCCTTCCCGCCGAAGTACGACGTCGACGAGTGCGTGGCGATCGCGGTCGACCCGTCGACGCTCTTCGTCTACTGGGAGCTGCGCGACGACACGCTCGCCGCCCTCCAGAAGCGCGAGCCCACGGGCACCCTCGCGCTGCGCGTGCTCGCGATCGTCCCCACCTGGGACGGGCCGCGCACGATCACGCGAGACATCGAGGTCGGCGCGCAGCTGGGGGATTGGTTCGTCCGGGAGCTTCCCGAGGATGCGATCGTCCGCGCGGCGATCGGCTGGCTCTCCGAGGGCGGCAGCTTCCTTTCGGCCGCGCACTCCTTCCCCGCCCAGCCGGCTCCCCGCGATCGCGCGCCCGTGCTCGCCGAGAGGCTCGCGCGGTGGACGCCCCACGGGACGTTCCCCGTCGCGCCGGACGACGTGCAGGCCGCCGCGGTCGCGCGGGCGCTGGCACGGAGCGAGGCGCGGCGCGTCGCCGAGGAGCGCATCCGGCGAGGCGAAACGGGCGCCTGGGTCCCCGGCGAGCGCGCACCGCTGGGCTCGAGCGAACGCTTCGGCCTGGGCTCGAGCGAGCGCTTCGGCCTGGGCTCGAGCGAGCGCCTCGGCGCGAGCGAAGGCCTCGTCCGGCCCTGAAAATAGGCCTTTTCGTAGGGTGCTGGCCGGTTGTTCACGTGGATGTCACAACTGCGGCGTAGATAGATCCTGCGCATGGCAAAGATCCTCATCGTCGAAGACGAACCGGACATCCGCGACGTGCTGGCGTTCAACCTCCGGCAGGCCGGCCATCAAGTGCTCACGGCCGCCCGAGGCCGCGACGCCATCGAGCAGCTCGGCCAGAAGCCCGGGCTCGTCCTGCTCGACGTGATGCTGCCGGACCTCTCGGGTTTCGAGGTCTGCAAGGCCATCCGCCAGAACCCTGCGACCAAGCACACGCCCGTCCTGATGCTCACCGCGCGCGGCGAGGAGATCGACCGCGTCGTGGGCTTCGAGGTCGGCGCCGACGACTACGTGGTCAAGCCGTTCAGCATGCGCGAGCTGCTCTTGCGCGTGCAGGCCGTCGTGCGGCGCGCCGCGCCCCTGAACGCCGACGAGCCCCCCGTGATCGAGCTCGGCGAGCTGCGCATCGATCGCGAGGCCCACCGCGTCTGGGTGGCCGGTCGCGAGGTCGAGCTGACGGCGCTCGAGTTCCGCCTGCTCATCACCTTCTACGAGCGGCGCGAGCGCGTGCAGTCGCGAGCCACCCTCCTCGACGACGTCTGGGGCGTCTCGCCGGACCTCGCCACGCGCACGGTCGACACGCACGTCAAGCGCCTTCGCGAGAAGCTCGGGCCCAGCGGCGAGCTCATCGAGACCGTCCGTGGCGTCGGCTACCGCTTCACCACGAGCCCCGCTTCGCCGTAGGTCGTGGCCACCACCGCGCAGCCCGCCCCCGCGATCGAGCGACCCGCGCTTTCGCGCTGGAGCCTCCACCTGGGGGTGCGGGCGAAGCTCTTCTTCGCCTCGATGGGCGTCATCGTGCTCGCGGTCCTCGCGGCCCACACCTTCTTGTCGAGCGCTCTCGATACGCTTCTCACCGACCGCATCCGCGACGACCTGTTCGTGCGCGCCGAGCTGGTGGCCCGCTCCGCCGAGCAGGCCAAGCTGCCGATGGGCGACGCCGCGGCCTGGGACGCGCTCGCCGACGACCTCGGTGCGCGCGCGGGCGGCCGAGTCACGCTGATCGCGCCCGACGGAAGGGTGCTCGGCGACTCGGAGGTCGACCTCGCCCGCCTCCCGTCCCTCGAGAACCACCTGCAGCGCCCGGAGGTCCAGGCGGCGCTGGCGAACGGCCGGGGCTCGTACGCGCGCAAGAGCGAGACGGTGCACGAGCGGCTGATGTACGTCGCGGTGCTGATGCGCGTGGGCGAGGCCCAGAAGCCGGCCGGCATCGCGCGCGTCGCGCTCCCGCTCGTCGAGGTCGAGCGGGCGGAGGGCCAGCTCCGTCGCGCCCTGGGCATGGGCATGGCGCTCGCGCTCGCGCTCGCCGTCGCCCTGTCGCTGCTCATCGCGCAGCTCTCCGTGCGCACGGTCGGTCACCTCACCGGCGTCGCCGACTCGATGGCGCGCGGCGACTTCGACGCCCGGGCGCGGATCGAGGGCAGCGACGAGTTCGCCCAGCTCGGTGGCGCGCTCGACCAGCTCGCCGAGAGCCTCTCGGGGACGATGCACCAGCTCCGCGCCGAGCGCGATCGCCTCGGGCGCATCCTCTCGGGCATGCAGGAGGGCGTGCTCCTCATCGACGCCGCGGGCAAGATCGCGCTCGTCAACCCGGCGCTCCGGCAGATGCTACTGCTCGGCGCGGACTGCGTCGGCAAGACGCCCTTCGAGGTCATCCAGAACGAGCAGCTCTCGGGCCTCGTCGAGCAGGCCGAGAGCACGATGGCGACGCAGAGCGCGGAGCTCGAGCTCTCCGGGATCAAGCCGCGACGCCTGCTCGTGCGCATCGTCCCCCTCGCGGGGGTGCCGGGCGGCCTGCTCGCGGTCTTCGTCGACGTGACCGATCTCCGACGCCTGGAGTCGATGCGCAAGGATTTCGTGGCGAACGCCTCCCACGAGCTGCGTACGCCCGTCACTGCGGTGCGCTCGGCCGCCGAGACGCTGCGCTTCGCGATGGAGAGCGATCCGGAGTCGGCGACGCACTTCCTCGAGATCATCGAGCGCAACGCCACGCGTCTGCAGCGCCTCGTCGAAGATCTCCTGGACCTGTCGCGCATCGAGGCGCGCGAGCTGCGGCTCACCTTCGAGCCGGTCGATCTCGGCGCCTTCTTCGGGCAGGTGGTCGGCCTCTTCCGCGAGCGCGCCTTCGCGAAGCACATCGGCCTGACGTGGGACGTCCCGGCCGGCTTGCCCTCCGCGCGAGCGGACCGGCGGGCGCTCGAGCAGGTGCTCACGAACCTCGTCGACAACGCGCTCAAATACTCCCCGGAGGGCGCGCACGTCGTGCTGCGCGTCGCCGAGGCCGAGCGCAAGGGTCGCAAGGTGCTGCGCGTGTCGGTGGTCGACACGGGCCCCGGCATCGAGGAGCGCCACCTGCCGCGCCTCTTCGAGCGCTTCTACCGCGTCGACACCGGCCGCTCGCGCGAGCTCGGCGGGACGGGCCTCGGCCTCTCCATCGTCAAGCACCTGTGCGAGGCGCTCGGCGGCTACATCGACGTCGAGAGCCAGGTCGGCCAGGGCACGACGTTCAGCTTCACGCTCGGAGTCCACGAGTGCACCGAGCCGGTCGCGGAGACCACGCCTACGCCCTCCCCCCCCTTCCACTAGGACCTCCGGGAGGAATCACAGAAAGCTCGGGAAGATCGGGAAGAGGCTCGAGCCCTCATCCTTCCCGACCTTCTGATCTTTCTGTTCCATTCGTTTCTTGATAGACGGGCGTGCTCTGGGACCCCAAGAATGCTCGTTGAGGACCGAAGCGGAATGTCGCTCGCGAACGCGGTGCTCGCGGCATCGGCGATCTCTTTCGCGGCCGTGGCGTCCGGCTGCGACAAGCCCAACACGACGGTGATCGTCGACAACGACTACCCGCCGTCGTCGACCCAAGCGCTCGTGGTCTATCGCGTCCACTGGCAGGCCGTGAACTTTGCGCAGCCGATCGCGCCCGGCGCTTCCTCGGAGCCCGAGCCCACGGTGCCGGCCTCGGGCAACACGGCGTACGTCCTGCTCGCGCCCGGCTGGGATCCGACGAGCTCCGCTTCGCCGACCTCGTTCGTCGTGATGGAGTCCTCGAGCGGCTTCGGCGTGCACCTCGGCGACACGCTGCACATCCCGGTCGACGACGCCACGTTCTACGGCAACTGCGCGGCGAACAGCTTCTTGTCACCGAGTGAGGCCGACTTCATCACCCGGCAGGTCTTCCCGAGCGAGCTTGCGGGGCTCGCCTACGATCCGACGACCTGTACGACCACAACGATCGGCGACGGCGCGAGCGGCGACGCGCCCTGAACGGCCTGGGAACCCACGTGCTCCGCTCCCTCCCTCGCTGCGTCATCCGAGCTGTGGCCGCGGGGGGAGTGCTCTTCGCGGCCAGCGCGGCGAGCGCCCAGTCCGCGCCGCCCGCGGGCCACGAGGACGAGGCCTTCGACCTGATGAACCTGCTGGCGCAGCACGGCCTACACGACGTCCACGACGAGAGCTGGAACCTCTACGGTCAGTTCACCTACATCGGGAGCTACAAGGCCCCGTTCTACGCGCCGTACACCAACGCGAACGGCAGCATGAACTCGCTCGTCCCCGATGGCGAGTACAGCTTCACCGGCACCCTGACCCTCTTCTTCGGCCTGAAGCTGTGGCCGGGCGCCGAGGCGTACTTCGTTCCCGAGCTCATCTCCGAGCGACCCCTCTCGCAGCTGCGCGGCATCGGCGGCTCGATCCAGAACTTCGAGCTGCAGAAGGGCGGCTCCGAGACCCCGCAGCTCTATCGAGCGCGCACGTTCTTGCGTCAGAACATCAACCTCGGCGGCGAGGTCACGCAGAAAGACTCGGACCCGATGCAGCTCGCGGCGAAGCTCGCGCGCCGCCGCCTGGTCTTCACGCTGGGGAACTTCACCATCCTCGACGTCTTCGACCGGAACACGGTCTCGTGGGACCCGCGCCAGACGTTCTTCAACATGACCTTCATGACCTACTCGTCCTGGGACTTTCCCTCCGACGCGCGCGGCTATTCCTGGGGAGGCACCGCCGAGCTCTACTGGGACGACTGGGTGCTCCGCTACGGCCGCATCACCCCGCCGGTGAACCCCAACCAACTCTCCATCGATTTCAGGCTCGACAAGTTCTACGGCGATCAGTGGGAGCTCGAGCACGACCACAAGATCCTCGGGCAAGAAGGCGCGGTGAGGCTCCTCGCCTTCCGCAACAACGTGAACACCGGGCGCTTCGACGAGGCCATCGCCGCCTTCGGGGCCGATCCCAGCAAGAACGCCGCCGATTGCCCGGCGAACGTCTTCAGCTACCAGTCGGGCAACGCCCGCGCGCCGGACATGTGCTGGGTGCGCCATCCGAACGTGAAGGTGGGGATCGGCGTCGACGCCGAGCAGCACATCACGAAAGACATCGGCGTGTTCGTTCGCGCGATGTACGCCGACGGGCGGAGCGAGGTCGACGCCTACAACCCAGCGGATCGCTCGCTCTCCTTCGGCGCCGTCGGCAAGGGCTCGCTCTGGCACCGGCCCTTCGACGTCGCCGGGATCGGCTACGGCATGAGCTGGATCTCCGACATCCACGCGCAGTACCTCGCGCTGGGCGGCGTCGACGGCTTCGTCGGCGACGGCCTCCTCCCTCACCCCGGGCCGGAGAGCGTCTTCGAGGTATTCTACAGCTTCAACCTCTTCAAGGCGCTCTGGATCTCCGGCGACTACCAGTTCCTCAGCAACCCGGGCTTCAACGCGGACCGCGGTCCCGTCCACATTCTAGGCGCGAGGGTCCATGCGGAGTTCTAGCCGGCGCTCCAGGCCGCTTCGTGCCCTCTTCGCCGCGGGGCTCGCCGCGCTCGCGTGGGCTCCGCGCGCCGAGGCGCAGCAGCAGGCGCAAGGCTACGCGCTCGACCGGCTCTACCCGTCGGCTCCGGGCGGGGGCTGGTTCGTGATGGACGCGCTCGACATGCACGGCGGGCTCGGGGGCACGATGGAGCTCACCCTCGGCTACGCGCACGATCCCTTGCGTGTCGCGTCCAGCGACGGCTCCCGGCGCCTCGCGATCGTCTCCGACCAAGCGTCGGCGGACTTCGGCTTCGCCCTCACCTACGACCGCTGGCGTCTCTACCTGAACATGGACGCGCCGATTGGCTCGAGCGGCCAGAGCGGCACCGTCGACGGCTACCAATTCACTGCGCCCACGGTCGATCTCACGAACAACCCGGACATGCTGGGCGACACCCGCGTCGGCCTCGACGTCCGCCTGCTCGGCAAGCCCACGAGCCTGTTTCGCCTCGGCGTCGGCACCCAGATCATCATCCCGAACGGCACCTTCGCCGACGCCTGCGCCCACCAGGACCCGCGCCGTTGCTACGTCAGCGACGGCACGCTCCGCGCGATGGACCGGCTGCTCGTCGCGGGCGACGGCGGGCACTTCACCTACGCGGGCCAGCTCGGCGTGCACATGCGTCCCCGCAACGACGCGCCGACGCCCGAAGGTCCGCAGGGCATCGAGCTGCTCTTCGGCGCCGCGGCGGGCGCGCGGTTCGCGCTGGGCGCGCGCCACGCCCTCGTCGTCGGGCCGGAGATCTTCGGAGCCTCGCCGCTTCGTTCCCTCTTCGGATCGGGCGCGACCTCGCTCGAGGGCTTGTTGTCCGCGCGGCTGGAGGGAACGGGAGATCGCGGGGCCCAGCTTCGCGTGAAGCTCGGCGCCGGCGCGGGGCTCGTCGATCACCTCGGCGCGCCCGAATGGCGGCTCGTCCTCGCGGTCGAGGTCTTCGATCGCAGCGAGCCCGGCGCCAACCAGCCGCCCGCTGGACCGTGACGCCTCCGGATCAGATCACGTCGAACGGGTAGCCGCCGTCGACGTAGGCCCGGTCCGCGATGCTCTTGCGCAGCTCGTCGTCGTTGTGCTCGAACGAGTCGATGTTGGCCCGCAGGCGCCCCTGGGCCATCGATACGAACATGCTCGTCAGCTCCACCTCGCGGCGCGCGCCCTCCTCGCCGTGCCGCTCGAGCTTGCGCGTCGTGCGCGAGAGGAGCGAGGCGATCGCGTAGAGATCGATCGCCACGTTCGCCAGCCGCCGCTGCGTGTACTGCATCTCGGCGATGTTGTGGCCGTGCTTGCGCAGGACCTTCTCGACGTTGCGTCCCAGCTCGGCGGCGTACTCCTCGAAGACCACCGCCTCGCGGTTGAGCACCGGGTGTGCCCCCAGGACGCGCTCGCGGCCAAAGGCGCTGCGCGCCTTGCGGATGGCGAAGTCGCTGAGCAGGCCGAAGCCCTTGATCGGCTCGCGCATCGCCTTGGCGACGTCGGCGAGGGTCTGGCCGGGCCCGGACATGCCCGCGAGCGCGATGAAGCACCGCAGGATCTCGTTCGTCCCTTCGAAGATGAGGTTGATCCGCGCGTCGCGGAGGTGCCTCGCGTAGGGGAAGTCCTCCATGTATCCGATGCCAGCGGCGATCTGCAGCGCCTCGTTGACGACCCGCCAGAGCGTCTCGGAGCCGTGCACCTTGCAGATGGCGCTCTCGATCGAGAAGTCCGCGCGCCGGTCCACGATGGCGGTCGTCATGTAGACCATGCTCTCGAGGGCGTACGTCTCGGCGAGCATGCTGGCGATCTTGTCCTTGATGAGGCCGAACTCGCCGATGGGCCGGCCGAACGCGCGCCGCTCCTGCACGCGCTCGGTCGCGAGCTTGATGAGGTGCTTGCACGCGCCCACGCACCCGGCCGCGAGCCCGAGGCGGCCGCTGTTGAGCACCTCCATCGCGACCTTGAAGCCCCGTCCGGGCTCGCCGAGCACGTTCGCCGCCGGGACGATCACGTCGTCGAAGAAGACCTCGGTGGTCGAGCTGCCGCGGATCCCGAGCTTGCGCTCTTCGGGGCCGCTCTTCACGCCGAACGCGCGCTCGACGAGGAACGCGGTGATCTTCGGCTTGACCCCCTCGTCGCGCGGGCTGGTCCTGGCGAAGACGGTGAACAGGTCGGCCACGCCGCCGTTGGTGATCCAGATCTTGGTCCCGCTGAGCTTGTAGTTGCCGTCGGGCATGAGCTCGGCGTGCGTCCGGATGGCGGCGGCGTCGCTCCCGGCGCCCTCCTCGGTGAGAACGAAGGCCGCGAGCATCTCGCCCGTCGCCAGCTTCGGCAGGTAGCGCCGCTTCTGGTCCTCGGTGCCGAACAGCAGCAGGCCCTCGTAGCCGATCGACTGGTGCGCCCCGAGGGTCAGGCCCACCGAGGCGTCCAGGCCTCCCACCTCTTGCATGACGCGGGCGTAGGCGCTGTTCGACATCCCCACGCCGCCGTAGGCCTGCGGCACCAGCATGCCGAACAGCCCCATCTCCTCGAGGCCGGCGATGACCGCCGCGGGAATCGCCTGGTCCCGGTCGATCGCCGCCGAGTCGACGTGCCCGGCGAAGAACTTTCGCACGTTGCCCAGCACGAGATGGAGCTGGTCGACCTCGGAGGAGCTCATTTCCGGGTACGGGAAGAGCAATCCCTCGGCGATGACGCCGAAGAAGAGCGACTTCATGAACGACTGCTGCGCGTGCTCCGTGTCCGGGCCGAAGCTTCCGGCGTGAGAAACATCGAGGCGGCGCCGGGAGGGAGGGGGAGTTTGCGTCATGTGGCGGGAAATGTTTGCTCACGCGCGTCGCTATTGCTAGGCCTTTGAAGTCGGCGCGCTCTTTGCACCGGCCGTCGGCTTGCATCCTGCACGTCGATATTCGCCCGCGCTTTGCCGGCTCGCGAGAGGTTCTTGTGGATCGGGTGGGAACGTTCGAAAGCGTGCTCGAGCAGGCGACGTCGCGTCGCGGCGCGGTGCTCGTGGGCGTCTGCAACGTCACCCCGGACTCGTTCTCGGACGGCGGCGACCACCTGTCGATGCCCGACGCGCTCGCTCGGGTCGACGCGCTCCTGGCCGAGGGGGCCGACATGATCGACGTCGGCGGCGAGTCGACGCGTCCGGGCGCTCAGCCCATCCCCGCGAGCGAGCAGCTCGCCCGCGTCCTCGAGGTCGTGCGGTACGCGGCGCGCCGCGCGCCGGTGTCGATCGATACGACCCACCCCGAGGTCGCGGAAGCGAGCATCGAAGCGGGCGCCTGCGCGATCAACGACACGTCGTGCGCGCGTGACGAGCGCTTGCTCCGCGTGGTCTCCACGCTCAAGGCAGCCTACGTGCTGATGCACTCGCGCGGCACGCAGCAACAGATGCGTGGATTTTCCACCTATCCGGACGACGCCTACGGCGACGTCGTCGTCGACGTGCTCGCCGAGTGGCACGAGGCCGCGGCGCGCGCGCGCGCGGCGGGCATCCCCACGCACGCGCTCGTGATGGACCCGGGCCTGGGCTTCGCGAAGAACGCCAGCCACAGCGCCGAGCTGCTGCGCCGGGTCGCGGAGCTCGCCGCGGGCGCGGGCGTGCCGGTGATGATCGGCGCCAGCCGCAAGTCGTTCCTCAAGACGTGGGACGAAGGCGCCGAGCCGAAGGACCGGCTCGGAGCGTCGGTGGCGGCGGCGATGCTCGCGACTGCCGCGGGGGCACGCCTGCTGCGCGTCCACGACGTGCGGGCGACGCGCCAGGCTCTCGACGTCTGGCGCTCGATGACGCCCCATCCGCCGGACACCGAGCCCAGGCTCTCGCTCGCGCCGCCCGCGGCACCCTCCTCCGAGCCGATGCTCGGGGGCGATACGATCCGGCCTCCCGAGCGAGGCCCGGATGCTTGAGGGCCTGCTCCACCTCTTCAAGCCGCGGCCCTGGGGCGACATCCTCATCGACGTCGTCGACATCCTCGTCGTCGCGTACCTGATCTACCGCGCCGTGCTCGTCATGCGGGGCACCCGCGCGATGCAGATGGGCACCGGGCTCGGCGTCATCTTCCTGCTCTACGTCGCGGCGAAGTACGCCGGCTTCGTCACCCTCTACAACCTGCTCTCGACGCTGCTCAGCTCGATCATCCTCATCGTGGTGGTCGTCTTCCAGAACGACATCCGGCGCGCGCTGATGCGCGTCGGCGCCGGCACGTTCTTCGGGCGGTTCGGCAGCCAGCAGGAGACGCGCGTCGTGGACGAGGTCGTCGCCGCGGCCACGGAGCTCGCGCGCCATCGAATGGGCGCGCTCATCTGCTTCGAGCAGGACGCCAACCTCGACGAGTTCGTCGTCTCGCAAGGCACCATCATCGACGCGGCCGTGCAGCGCGATCTGCTCGTGTCGCTCTTCGTGCCCGAGGGCGTCAACAAGCTGCACGACGGGGCGGTGGTGATCCGCAACCTTCGAGTCGCCAAGGCCGGCGTCTTCTTCCCGATGCCGGACACCAAGGTCCTCGACAAGTCGCTCGGCTCGCGCCACCGCGCCGCGCTCGGCATCACGGAGGAGACCGACGCGGTCGTCGTCGTCGTCTCGGAGGAGCGCGGCACCATCAGCTTCTGCTTCAACGGCAACATCATCTCGAACCTCGACGGCGCGTCGCTCCGCCAAGCGCTGCTCGGCCTGTTCGGCCAGACACGCGGTCCCAAGAAGCGGCGCGGCGGCGCTCCCGTTAGCTCGGCGCGGGTGAGCGTCATCCCGGCCTCGAGCGGCACGGCCTCCTTTCGCGTGAGCGTGACGCCGCCGCCCGTGTCCGGGAGCCAGCCTCCCGCCTCCTCGCCTCCGCCCGCCGTCGTGCTACCGCCCGTGCCCCCGCCGGAGCCGTCGGTCCCCCTGATCGACACCAAGCCGCCGCGCCCCATCGCCCAGGCCAAGAGGATCGAGACGCCCAAGGCCGTCCCCGCCACGTCCCCGGACACGCCGAGCAGCGATCGCGAAGGGAACTGAGCCGTGCCCCTCCGCGATCGCATCCGCGCCGCCTTCACCGAGCACATCAACCTCAAGCTGATCAGCCTCGCCTTCGCGATGGTGCTCTACTCGCTGGTGCACGGCGCCCAGGACGCCCAGCGCACCATCGCGGTCGACCTCGTCCTCCTGTTGCCCTCCGACGCGAGCCGCGTCCTCGTCAGCCAGATCCCGCCGGAGGTCCGCGTCACGCTGCGCGGCCCCCGCTCGACGCTCGACGACATGCGCAGCGAGGACGTGGGCAACCTGCAGGTGGACCTGCGCAACGGCCAGGAGCACCACGTCATCTTCGACAAGTCCACCGTCCACGTGCCCACGGGCGTGCACGTCGATCAGATCGATCCGCCGGGCATCGACCTGGTCTGGGACGACCTCATCACGCGCGACATCCCCGTGCAGGCCACGGTGGCC
>DATIQP010000092.1:0-4697 GCA_035470765.1 Polyangiaceae bacterium
CGGCGGGCCGGGACAACCCCAGACCAGCGCGTGATCGCCCTCCACGAGCATCGCGTCGCCGAGATCGAGCTCCGTCCCCCACGCGAGCGACGCCGGCGGAGGCACGACGATGCGCTGCAACCCCGCGTCCCAGTGAGCGACGCCGCCGCCGAGGTCGACGACACCAAACGCGGAGCTCGAGTCGAGGCGGAACAGCCGGTAGACGACGTGCGTCTCGCCGCCGAGCCGGTAGCCGCCGTCGATCTGAACCAGGATGGACGGATCCTCGCCGCCAGCGAGCGTGACCGCGGGCGCGGGCGGCGACGCGCTCGTCTTCGGGCAGGTGGCGAACGGCGCCGCGGGGTCGACGGTGAACGCGAGGTTGCGGGCGGCGGTGCCGTCGGTGAACGAGACGTCCTCGGCGATCCAGAGGCAGCGGCCGTCGTCGGTCGGGACGCGGACGAGCGAGCCGCCGAGCGACGCGACGCCGGCCTGATCGTGGAACGGCAAGCACACGTCCGGCTGCGCTGCGGCGCGCGCGTGGACGCGCGAGCCGGGTGGGCACGACCACAGGTGCGATGCCGCGTCGCAGCTCGCGGCCACGGCCTGCCATGGGCCGCACGGATCCGCGCCGGGAGCCACGCACACCGGGGCGAGCGACGTGCAGCTGCTCGACGGCGCTCCGGTGGTGCCCAGCGAGGTACGCGCCCCGCAGCCGGCGAGCGCGGTCGCCAGCGCGACGACGACGACGAAGGATCCGGTCCGAATCATGCCGGCCCCCTCAGCAACGCGCGTGCCGGCGCTCGATGCTGCGGAAAAGCGCGCGCTTTCGTACCGCCGCTCGGCGCGACCACGGGCGATCGGATCATGGTCAAAGTCGCGTGAGCAACGCGTCGTACGCGGCGCGCGCCTCGGGCAGGCCGATCGCCTGGAGCCCGGGGACGACGTCCTCCTCCATGCCGTCGAAGAACGCGCGCGCGTAGCCCGCGTCGGTGAGCGTGCCGAAGTTGGGAGCCGGCTGCGCCTCGTGCTCGGCGCGCGCCCACGCGGGCTCGCGCGTGGCGAGACAGAGGCTCGCGTAGTGCTCGAACAGGAACGGCAGCCGCTGCGCCAGCGCCTCGCGCTCCGCCGCGTCGATGTCGCGCATGAGCAGCGCGCCGAGCTCCCAGCCGAGCTCGCCGTGGAACGTCTCGTCGACCAGGATCGCGGCGACCACGTCGCGCGCGAGCGGCACGGTCGCCGCACGCAGGGCCCGACGGAACATGCGGCCGCTGATGGTCTCCCCGATGCAGAACGCCGCGACGACGAGCTCGCGCACGTGGGCGCGCAGCCCGCCCTCGGGGGTCGCGATGAGCAGCTCGTCCTCGTGCACCTCCGGTGCGGCCTCGTCGCCGAGCCTCCCGCACATCCGCAGGCACAGGTCGGTGTGGCGGACCTCGTCCTCGATCATGCGCGCGAAGGCTCCGCACCAGTCGATTGGCGCGCCCAGCACGTGGAGGTGCGACGAGAGCTGCGTGAAGAGCGCCAGGGAGTGAAACTCCTGGACCGCGCGCGTGCGCCACGCGACGCGCGCGCGCAGCAGCTCCGGCGGGGGCCAGTCCTCGGGGCGGAAGCCGTCCCAGTCGATCGTGCCCTTCCGCGGCGCCGCGATGAGGTCGTGCTGCCGGGTGAGCTCGAGCTCGTCGTCGGCCGCGCTCGTGCGGCGCAGCGAGAACGTCATTCCTTCGGCGGCGGCTGGTCGAGCGGGCGCGGCGGCGCGTTGATGCGCGGCAGGTGCGGGCGCGCCACGCTCGCCGAAGGCGCGGGTTTTTCGGGGGCCGGCGGGGCGTTGATCGTGGGCGGCGCCACGGTCGGGGCCGCGCTCGCCACCGTGTTCGTCGCCGCGCTCCCGCTGGGCGCCGGCGTCGGTGTCGGGGTGGCGTTGACGTGGATGGGCTCCGTCGGCGGCGGCGCCGGAGCGTTGACCTGCTTGGTGTCCCCGTTGCTGTTGCAGGCGGCCAGCGCGCCGAGGCTCAGGAGGGCTGCGCCCTGGGTGAGCTTCGACAGGCGATCGAGACGGTGACGGCGCATCGGGGCAGTCTACACCGAGTCGTCACTCCGGCGGGAGCGGAGGCTGCGTGAGCGGCTCGCCCTCCGCCTTTCGCTTGCGGCGCTCCAGCAGGTACCAGCCCGCTGGCAGCACCAGGATGGCCGAGGCGAGGCAGGCGATCTCGCCCACGACCGCCACCTCGCCGAGGCTGCGGATGCCCTGGTTGTGCGAGCCGACGAGCGCGAAGTAGCCGAGCATGGTCGTCAGGCTGCAGAGCACGACGGCGCCGCCGGTCGTGCGCAAGGCAGAGAGGATGTCGCGGCTCCCGTCGGCGTGGTAGCGCTGCATGACGTTCACCGCGTAGTCCACGCCGATGCCGAACGTGATCGGCAGCGCGGCGAAGTTGAACAGATTGATCCGGATCTTGGCGAAGTGCATGAACGCGCCGACCGCGACGATGCCGACCAGCAGCGCCGCGATCACCGTCGCCGAGTGCGAGCCGCGACGGAACGTGAGGAAGACGGCGAACAGCGTCATCCCGAGCGAGAGGCTGATGGCGCGAGGCACCTCGTGCACGACGGCGGTGAGGATGTCGGCGAAGATGACCGCGTGCCCGGAGCCGCGGAGCACGGTGCCGTCCTTGAGGCGCGTCTCGCGGAACGAGTCGGCGTAGCGAATGAGGTAGTGCAGGTCGTCGGTGCTCTGGTCGGCTCGCGGCTCGATGAGCACGAGGTTGCCCCGCGTGCCGTCCTTCTCGGTGAAGGGTCGCGCCACGTCCTCCGGCAGATCGGCGACGCCGAAGGGCTTCAGGTCGTCCGGGGGCAAGAACTGGGCGATCTGCGCGAAGTCGGCCTCGCTCACGTAGTGGCGCTCGTGGGCGTGGCGCAGCTTCTCGCCGAGGGCGAGCAGCGTGGGGAGCTTGGCCTCCTGGTCGTCGGGGATGAACTCGAAGATGGAGTGCACCGCCTCGAAGGGCTTCGCGTCCGCCGGCGCCGCGTCCCAGCGCTTCTGCAGGATGCGCTGCAGCTCGTCGGCCTGGGCGGGGTTGTTGGCCATGACGACCATCGCGCTGGGGAACTGGCCCAGGATCTCGTTGACGCCCTCCCAGGTCCGATGCAGCTCGGGCATCTCCGACTTGTCGTTCTGGATCTTGCCGAGATCGTACTCCATCGGATCGTTGCGGACGTAACGGACGGTGAAGATCGTGCCGACGATCGCGACGACCGCGCCGACGAGGACGAGCGGGCGCGCGATCACCGGCACGATGGCGGCGAAGGCCTTGCCGTACGGCACGCCGTAGCGGCGGACTCGGGCGAAGAAGCCGAGGTTGCCGTTGTCCTGAGGCCAGCTCCTCCGGTCGAGCAGGACCATCAGCGTCGGGAGCGTGAGGACGGTCACCAGCCAGCACACGATCATGCCGCCCGCGCCGATCATCGCGAACTGGCGGAACGCGCGGAAGTCCGTCACCCCGAGCGACGAGTACGCGGCGGCCGAGGCGATGGCCGCGACGAGCGTCGAGGGCCACGTGGTGTCGTGCGCGATGCGCACGGCCTCGGCCGTCGTGGCGCCGTTGCGCTTCTCCTCGTAGTAGCGCCCGGTGTAGATGATGCCGACGTTGATTCCGTTGCCGCAGATGATGCTGAACAAGAAGCCGGTGGCGACGTTCAAGTGGCCGATGACGAGCTGCGTGAGCCCGAAGGTCCAGGCGAGCCCGCACGCGATCGTGACGCCCATGACCACGAGCTGGCGGAAGCGCATGAAGTAGAGCACGACCACCGAGAGGACGAACAACACGCCGAGCGCGCCCACGCGGAGAAGATCGTCGTGCACCGCGCCGTACTCGATGAGCCCCGTGACGAGCACCCCCGCCCAGCCGACGTGGACGCTCTTGAACTCAGGCTTGCTGGCCTGCACCGCGTCGACGGCGGCGTGCATCGCGTCGACGCTCCGCTTCTGCCAGGTGAGGTCGCCGGCAGGCGCCGGAGAGCCCGCGATGACGACGAGCGCCTTGCCGTCCTTGCGCTCGTAGTAGCCGTCCTTGTACTGCTCGACCTTCCGGCCGCCGGTCTTCGCCTCGAGCTTCGCATGGAAGCGCTTCTCGAACTCCTCGCGGTTGAGCGCAGGGGGCGGCGTGTCGTCCTCGTCGAGCGACGTGCCGAGGGCGTGCGACACCTCCCAGTCCCAGCGCGCGTCGACGTCGTCCTTCAGCTTCTCGAGGTCTTCGCGCTCGAGGAACAGGCCCGCGCGGGGCTGCAGGAACTTCGTCGCGCCCTGGATCCCGTCCTGCACGCTCGTGACGAGGTCGGGCCCGAGCGTCCCGAGCTTCACCACGATCGCGTCGCCGAACTCGCGCAGGACCTTCTCGTCGGCGCCCTCGAGCAGGAGCATCGCGGTCTGCGTGTCGTTCGCGCGCTTCTCGACACGGTGCAGCTCGATGACGCTCGGCTGGCTGTCGGGCAAGAGCTGGTCGTAGCGGGTGCGCAGCTCGAGCCGGGAGGCGCGCCACGCGAAGAACGCGCTCACCGCGAGGACGAAGAAGATCACCGCCCACGGGCGCACGATCTGGAGGTGGGCGAGCCGCGCCATGAGCGACCCCATGAGCTGCGTCGCCCTCTTGCGGCTCGGCGGCGGCTCGCTCATGGGAAGCGGCTCGCGGGGCTCGGTCATCGCGCCCGGCCGCTCAACGCTC
>DATIQP010000093.1:0-4328 GCA_035470765.1 Polyangiaceae bacterium
GGCGGGGCCGAACTCCTTGCCGATCCACTTCTCGATGAAGTCGACCGAGAAGGTGTCCACGAAGACCGTGTTTTCCCGCAACCCCGGCACGACGCGCTCGAGCGCGCGCATCATCGCCTCCTCCCAAGCCGGCGCCGGATCGGCGAGCGCCACGTCGCTCGTCGGCGCGACGGCGCACGCCGTGAGGAGCTGATGGCCCGGGGGCCCGAGCGTGGGATCGAAGTTCGTCGGCACCGGGCAGTAGAACGGCACGATCGGCGGGACGCGGCCTTCCTTGACGGCCTCGAACATCCGCCGGAGGTCGCCCTGGCCGACCGTGACGAGATCGACCTCGTCGCCGACGCCGCCGCAGATCGCGCCCGCGCCGACGAGCTTCTTCTTGAGCCCGATCTTCGCCTGCACCGCGATGTACGAGCCTCGGATGCGCCGGACTCGGTCCACGTAGGCCTCGGGGAAGTGCTCCGGGCCGACGAGGCGGTGCACCGTGGTGCGGAGGCTCGAGGTGCTGACCACCAGAGTGGCGGGGAGCGTGGTGCCGTCCTCGAGCTCGACCCCGCGGACCTGACCGCGCTGCACGACGATGCGCCGCACGCCGGTGCCGACCCGCACCTCCGCGCCGTGCTCCTCCGCGAGGCGGACGTACGTGGCGGGGATGGCGATGCTCCCGCCGCGCGGATAGCTCAGATGGTTGTCCATCGCCATCGCGCGGAAGCAGTGCAGCGCCTCTCCGGCCGAGATCTCCCAGAACGGGAGGATGAAGTAGAGCCCGAGCAAGAACCCGAAGACGCTGAGCGTGGGGCCGTGGTCCGTGTACTTTGCAACGAACTCGTCGAGCGTGCGGTGGTCCCACGCCGCGACCTCTTCGTCCGACATGGTGAGCACGCGCGTGAACAGGCGCGCGGCGCGCATGGCCTCGCGGGGCGTGAGGCGCAGCGCGCGGGCGAGCTCGAACGCGAAGCGAGGCATGCGGTGCAGCTCGGCCGGCACGGCGACGGACGTGAGCTCGTCTCGCCCGGCGACGCGGCGCGCGAAGCGCAGCTCCGCGATGTCGCGGGTTCGGCGGAAGTCGATCGCGCCCGGAGCGCCCGCGCGGCGCAGCACCTCACCGAGCGGCCCCTTCGGACCGCGGCAGAACATGTGCGTTCCGATGTCGACGTGGAACCCCTGCTTGTCGTAGCCGGAGCACGAGCCGCCGATGCGTCGGTTCTTCTCGACGAGGGTCGTCGGGATGCCGGCGTGCGCGAGCAGCAGCGCCGCGGCCGAGCCGCCGATCCCGGACCCGACGACGACGGCTCGGTGCTCGGCCATCAGCGGATGATTTCGAGGGGAGCGTGGGCGCGGCACGCGAGGGTGCACGAGGCGCCGGCGACCGGCCCCTCGACGTAGGAGAAGCTCAGCGGCCCGGAGAGCGAGCCCTGGATGCGCTGCTCGGTGCGCCACGTGCAGTCGTCACCCTGGGGGAAATCGTAGGTGGTGCTCTGGCAGACGTTCACGTATCCGTCGGCCGAATCGCCCACGAACGTCGCGCCCTCGAAGACGACCATCACCCCCGACGGGCACAGCATCAGCCGCCCCACCTCGCCGGCACGGATCCTCACGTCGAGGTAGCAGTTGGGCTCGGTGCGGATCGGCCCCACGCGGACGTAGCCCACGCCGGTGCAGGTCGTGATGGTCGGCGGCGGCGTGTCGCACGGGTCGCCGGGCGTCGCGCTCGGTCCGTTCGTCACGTCGCCGGTCGACGGTGCCGCCGCGCCGCCGGTCGTGACCTCGGCGACGGCCTCGCTGCAAACGGGCACCCTCACGGGGATGAACTCCTCGTGCTCCGCGTCGAAGCAGCCGCCACAGGCGAGGACGAGCGTCGCGATCGCCACGCGCATACCCCATTGTAGATCGCCCTGACGAGCGCGCACGTGCGATCGCATCATTCGCTGAACGCCGCCGCCATGAGCTTCACGCCGGCCTCCATGATCGCCCATGTCGCCCCGGCGTGGAACGGATGGCCGGTCGTGAAACGCTGCGGGATCGCGGCGCCGAGGAGCTTCTTGCCCATGCGCCACACCGGGCCCGAGCCGACGCGATAGAGATCGATCGCCTCCTCGCGGACGACGACGGGAAGCGCGGGGTCGCCCGTCACCTGGAGAGGGACCTGCGCGAACGTCGCCTTGTCGAACTGTTCCATGATGCACATGCTCACGGGGTCGAAGGCCGAGGTCGTCTCCTCGTGCAGGATGCGCTCCGAGAGGTGCTCGGCGGCGGCGTCGGCCTGCAGCAGCGCCAGGAAGGCCTGCTTGACCGGGAAGTCGCCGGCGTCTCCGACGACGTAGACGTCGGGGTGACCCACGACCTGCCGCGTCTTCGGATCGGCCTGCACGAAGCCTCGATCATCGGAGGGCAGGCCCTCGAACCGCGTCGAAGCGACGTACGGCGGGAAGGACACGAGCACGTCGAAGGGCTCGCGCGTGCCGTCCTTGAGCTGCACCGCGCCCTCCCCCACGCTCTCGACCACCGCCTGCTTCCGGCCGGCGATGCCGCGCCGCGCGAACTCGCCGGTGACGACCTCGTCGAGCCGGGGGCCGAACGCCTGGATGTAGCTCTTCTCGTAGGTGAGGTACGCGATGTCGATCTTGTCGCGCAGCTCCCTCCGGCGGAGATACGTGTCGAGCATCATCGCCATCTCGTAGAGCGGCCCCGCGCACTTGTTGTTCGGAGGCACCAGGAACGTGACGCGCGACTTGTTGCCGCCTCTGGCCTTCTGCACGATGCGATCGAGCGAGCCTCGCAGGCGCAGCATCTCGTCCGGCGTCCAGATCGTGTGCGCCTTCTCGGCGAGGCCGGGAATCTCCGAGGCGCGCATCGTCGCGCCCGTCGCGAGCACGAGGTAGTCGTACGTGAGCTGCTTGCCGTTCGCCGAGAGCGTCTTGTGCACCGGGTCGACCTTGCCCACGTGCCCCTTCAAAAAGAGGATCTGGCGCTTCGCGAACGCGGGCTCGAGCTGGAAGACGAACGCCTCGGGCGGCTTGCCGAAGGGGATGTAGATCGTGTTCGGCTTGAACAGGAACGTGCTCGACTCGCTCACGATCGTGATCTGCACGCGCCTGCCCAGACGCTTGCGGAGGTAGAAGGCCGCCTCGAGCCCTCCGAAGCCGGTGCCCACCACGGTGACGTTGGGAGTTGCCTCAGCCATGCGAGCCTCCAATCATGCTGTCCTCCGCCCTTGTGCAAACGCCGGACCGCCTCGACCGTCGCGAGGTTCGTCTCGAGCGCATCGGGCGGAACGCAGCGCGTGCCGGTCCCGCGGCAGAGGCTGCGGTCGCCCCTACATGCGCCAGCGAAGCTGGATGATGGCCCCGAAGACCGCCACCCCAGCGAGGAACGCCGGGACCCGTGCGTACTGCGGCGCGGGGATCTCTTCCCGGAAGATACCGAGCAGCGTGGACCCCGCGACGACCGCGAGGAGCAGGTGGAACACGCCCACGGGAGGTCCGACCACCGCCCAGACGATCGCGCCGGCGAGGAGGCTCGCGGCGAGGACGCCCCTGGCGTGTCCCACCTCGGACGGGAACTCCTTCGCGAAGCGATGGTGAACGATGCCGAGGTGGATCGCCATCGCGAGCCAGAAGACGACGAAGCCGCGCACGCTCTCGTGGGCCTCCTCGACGAGCGCGGCCCCGACGAGCGCGCTGTAGGCGGTGTTCGGCGTGAGGACGAGGAGGTAGCCGTGCGGCCGCTCGGCGTAGCGCTCGACGTACACGTGGCCTGCGAACGTCGCCGCGGCGCCGGCCAGCATCAACAGCGCGATGGTGTGCACCGGCTCCGGGCCCGCACGCAAGATGTGGTGGACCTCCTCGCTCGAGCCCTCCAAGAGCTCGACGAAGAGCTCGAGGAGCACGAACGACAGGCTCACGCCTCCGGCGAAGCTGCTCACGATCTGCGCCCGAGAAGCCGACACCCGGCCGAGGAGGCGCGATGCCCCCATCGCCACGATGACGAGCAGCAGCGCGGCCGCGATGGCGAGGATGGCTCTACCGGTGCTCGCACCCATGGATGGAGCGAATGCACATCCGATACCAGTCGCTCGGTCCAGACCTCACGCAGCGAAGAGCTCGCGCAGCGCGCGGGGCGACTTGAGGGCGAGCTCGCAGAGGTGGATGAAGCGCTGCGCGTCGAAGCGGCCGTACTCGCCCGTCAGCCGCTGCACGACGGAGATCGTGCGGGGCGTCCCGCGGCGAACGATGCCGAGCAGCGTGTCGAACAGGGCCTGCTCCGGGAACGCGGGCAGCCCGTGCGTGACCTCGTCGTAGTGCGAGTACATGGCCTCGAGGATCTCG
>DATIQP010000094.1:0-7304 GCA_035470765.1 Polyangiaceae bacterium
CCCGGCTGCCCGCCGCGGCCGGAGGCGGTGTTCGACGGCCTGCTCCTGATCCAGGACAAGATCGCCAGCGGCGTGCGCCAGGCCTCGATCGTCAAGCCGCGCTTCGATCCGGCGACGGATCTCGTGCAGCTTCGCGCCAAGGAGAACCCGTGAGCAAGCTGGTCCTCGAGAAGCTCCAGGCGAAGCTCGGCAGCGCCGTGCTCGAGACGCACTCGCACTTCGGCGACGACACCGCCGTCGTCGCGCCCGACGTCTGGCGCGCGGCAGCGCAGATGCTCCGCGACGATCCCGCTCTGGACTTCGACCTGTTCGTCGACCTCTGCGCCGTCGACTTCCCCGATCGCGAGCCTCGCTTCGAGCTCGTGCTGCACCTTTACTCCGTCGGCAAGCGCCACCGCATCCGCCTCAAGACGCGCGTCGGCGACGCCGAGGGCGACCACGCCGAGGTGGAGAGCCTCGTCCCCGTGTGGAGCGGCGCCAACTGGTTCGAGCGCGAGACGTTCGACATGATGGGCATCGTCTTCCGCGGCCACCCCGACCTGCGCCGCATCCTGATGTACCCGGAGTTCGAGGGCCACCCGCTCCGCAAGGACTACCCGGCCAACCGCACCCAGCCGCTCGTTCCGTACCGCACGGAAGAGGAGGCGGGCATGGTCCTCGACAAGATCGCGCCGTTCAGCACCGACGAGGGCATGTCCTTCGGCCGGAAGTGGTTCGAGACCCCGAAGAGCTAGGGAACATGGAGCCGATCGACATCGAACTGGAAGAAGGGGAGCTCGAGCTCCCGAGCGAGCCCATGCACCTCAACATGGGCCCGTCACACCCCGCGATGCACGGCACCGTGCGCATCGTCCTCGAGCTGACCGGCGAGACGATCCTCAAGGCGGACGTGCAGATCGGGTATCTGCACCGCGGCTTCGAGAAGATGTGCGAGCGCGGCACGTGGGCGCAGGTGTTCCCGTACGCCGACCGGCTCAACTACGTCTCGCCGATGCTCAACAACGTGGGCTACGCGCTCGCCGTCGAGAAGATGGCCGGCCTCGAGGTCCCCGAGCGGTGCCAGTGGTACCGCATGATCCTCGGCGAGCTCGCGCGCATCTCGGACCACCTGACGTGCACCGGCGCCATCGCGATGGAGCTCGGGGCGATCACGCCGTTTCTCTGGTGGGTCAAGGCCCGCGAGATGGTCTGGGACATCCTCGAGGAGGAGACCGGCGCGCGCCTCACGCACTCGTTCGGCCGCATCGGCGGCATGGCGAAGCCGCCGACGCCGCACCTCAAGGAGCTGGTGCGGGGCGCCGTCCCGAAGATCCTCCACCTGCTCGAAGAGGGCGAGAAGCTGCTGCTCACGAACCGCATCTTCATCGACCGTCTCGAGAACGTCGGGGTCATCAGCGGCGCGGACGCGAAGGCCCTCGGCTGGACGGGACCGTGCCTGCGCGCGAGCGGCGTCGCGTACGACGTGCGCAAGGCGCACCCGTACCTCAAGTACGACGAGGTCGACTTCGACGTCCCCATCGGCGCCCGCGGCGACACGATGGACCGCTTCCTCGTGCGCCTCGGCGAGCTCCGGCAGAGCTGCCGGATTCTGTTGCAGTGCTGCGACCGCATGCCGGACGACGGGCCCGTCAACGTCGACGACCCGCGCTTCACCCTCCCCGACAAGACGGACGTCTACACGACCATCGAGGCGACGATTCAGCACTTCAAGCTCGTCATGGAGGGCGCCAAGGTGCCCGCCGGCGAGTGCTACTCGTACACCGAGGGCGGCAACGGCGAGCTCGGCTTCTACCTCGTCAGCGACGGGAGCGGCACGCCGCACCGCGTCCGCATACGCCCTCCGTGCTTCGCCATCGTCGGCGGCCTGGAGCAGCTCATTACCGACCGCATGCTCAGCGACATCGTCCCGACGTTCGGGTCGCTGAACATGATTGGCGGCGAGTGCGATCACTGATGCGATTCTGAGGCAAACGAACTCATGCCGACCTTCAAGCTCGACGGAAAAGAGATCCCCTTCACCCCCGGGGAGACCATCATCGCCGCCGCCCGCAAGCAGGGCATCGAGATCCCCCACTACTGCTGGCACCCCGGCCTGAGCGTCGCCGGCAACTGCCGCATGTGCCTGGTGGAGATCCTGCCCCCGCCCAACCAGCGGGCCCTCATGCTCGACATCGTCGAGTGGGACGAGGCGGCCGGGGGCTACAAGCCCACGCGCAAGCCGAAGCTCCAGCCCTCCTGCCAGATCCCCGCGGCCGAGGGGATGGAGGTCCTGAGCGACACGAGCGAGAACGTGCGCGAGGCCCGCCACGACGTGCAGGAGTTCTTGCTCCTCAACCACCCCGTCGACTGCCCGATCTGCGATCAGGCCGGCGAGTGCAAGCTGCAGGACTACTGGCTCGAGCACGGCCGCTACCAGAAGCGGATGCGCGACGAGATCGTCCACAAGCCGAAGGGCGTCACGTTCGGTCCGACCATCGTCTACGACGCCGAGCGCTGCGTCGTCTGCACGCGCTGCATCCGCTTCATGCAGGAGGTCGCCAAGGACCCGGTCCTCGACCAGCGCGAGCGCGGCAACATCAAGGAGATCATCGTCGCTCCGGGCCGCCGGCTCGAGGGCCACTACACCTTCATGACCGAGCACGTCTGCCCGGTCGGCGCGCTCACCACGAAGGACTTCCGCTTCAAGGCGCGCGTGTGGTTCTTGCGAGGCGCGCGCAGCGTCTGCCAGGGCTGCGCCACGGGCTGCAACGCGTGGCTCGACTTCGACCCGCGCAACAACAAGGCGTACCGCTACCGCCCGCGCGAGAACGAGGCGGTGAACAAGTACTGGATGTGCGACGAGGGCATGATGACCTACCTCGAGGCGCACGAGGGCCGCGTCGTCGATCCGCGCATGGGGCAGAAGCCCACCAGCCTCGCCAAGGCGCTCGACAAGGCGAAGAAGCTGCTCGACGGCGTCCCGCCCTCCTCGATCGCCGTCGTGCTGAGCGCGCAGGCCTCCCTCGAGGACAACTGGGCGCTGCGCGAGCTCGGCAAGGAGATGCTCGGCTCCACGAGCTTCTTCGTCGCGAAGGCGCCCGCCGGCTACAAGGACGACATCCTCATCCACGAGGACAAGAACTCCAACTCCGCCGGCGTCCAGGCCGTCGCGCCCGACGCCAAGCCGTGGGCGGACTTCCTCGCCGGCGTCGAGTCGGGCTCGATCCGCCACGTCATCGCCCTCGGCGCGCGGACGGGCGCACTCGACGAGGAGAAGCCGAAGCTCGCCAAGCTCGAGGTCCTCGTCACCATCGCCTCGCACGACTGCTCGCTCGCCTCGGCCGCCAACGTCCTGCTGCCGGCGACCTCGTGGGCCGAGCAGGGCGGCACCTACGTCAACGCCAAGGGCCTTCGCCAGGTGGCGGACAAGGCCATCGAGCCGCAAGGCAACTCGCTCCCCGGCTACGAGCAGGTGGCCCGGCTCGCGAAGGCGCTCGGCTACGAGCCGACGTGGTCGAAGCTCAAGGAAGTGCGCGCTCGTCTGAGCGCAGCGGACCCCAAGCCCGAGGTCCTGCCGACGACCTCGACGCAGGCGGTGTGACCATGACCGGATCGCAAATCCTCTGGGCCCTCATCAAGATCCTGGTGATGGTGGGCTTCGTCCTCAACTTTGCGGCCATCCTCACGTGGTTCGACCGGCGCGGCGGCGCGATGATGCAGGACCGCGTCGGCCCGAACCGCGCTCTCATAAAGATCTTCGGCCGCGAGTTCCGCCTCGCGGGCATGCTCCACCCCCTCGCCGATGGGTTGAAGTTCTTCACCAAGGAGGACTTCATGCCGCCGCGCGCGGACAAGCTCCTCTTCAACCTCTCGCCCATCCTGAGCATGTTCCCGGTGATGGCGCTCGTGGCCGTCATCCCCTTCGGCGACACGCTCTGCCTGCGGGACATCTACCGCACCGCGAGCGATGGCGGCGGCGTCTGGCCGGCCGTTCCGCGCTTCGGCACCTGCGGGATCGGCATGACGTCCACCGGTTCCGTCTTCCCGATCGACCTCATGGTGGCGCCGCTCAACGTCGGCCTGCTGTTCGTCTTCGCGATGGCGGGGCAGGGCATCGTCGGCGCGGCCATCGCCGGCTGGAGCAGCGACAACAAGTTCTCGCTCATGGGCGCGCTCCGCGCCGCGAGCCAGATGGTCAGCTACGAGGTCGCGATGGGCTTCTCGCTCATCGGCGCGATGATGATCTACGGCACCATCCGCCTCGACGACATGGTGCGCTGGCAGGGAGAGCACGCGTGGGGCATCTTCGTCCAGCCGCTCGCCTTCTTCCTCTTCTTCACGGCGGCCGTCGCCGAGACGAAGCGCATCCCGTTCGACCTACCCGAGGCCGAGAGCGAGCTCGTCTCCGGCTACTTCACCGAGTACTCCGGCATGAAGTTCGGGATGTTCTACTTCTCCGAGTACGCGGAGGTCGTAACCAGCTCGATGCTGCTCGTCACGCTCTTCCTCGGCGGCTGGCAGATTCCGTTCTTCCACCGCGACGGGCTCACCATCGCCTTCGGCGACGCGGTGCTAGTGCACCAGGTCATCCCGCACATCTGGATGGAGATCATCAGCGTCCTGGGCTTCTTCGGCAAGGTGATCGCGGTCTGCTGGCTGCAGGCCATGATCCGCTGGACGCTCCCGCGCTTCCGCTACGACCAGTTGCAGAAGCTCGGCTGGCGCGTGCTGCTCCCGCTGTCGCTCGCCAACGTCATGGTGACCGGCGTGGTCTACCTCGCCGTCGATCACGCGGGGCCGAACGTCTGGAACGGCCTCGACATCGCGGCGCAGGTCACCCAGGCGGTCGTCGCGGTGGTGACGACGTACATCATCGTGTGGGGCATCATCGGGTTCTTCCGCAAACGGCCGCACCACCCGTGGATCGTGGGCAGCGGCGCCAAGATGGCGGCAAAGACGGGCGGCACGCCCGTCACGCCGATGCAAGCCTAGGAAAACGAACATGGGACAAGCCTTTCCCAAGAAGCCTGCGCTGCCGCCGAACGCCGTCGTGGTCGAGCACGTTGCGCACAACGTCACCATGCAGAGCTACGTCCCTGCGATCGTGGGCGGCCTGGCGGTCTCGATACGGCACTTCTTCAAGAACACGAAGGAGGCGATCCGCGGCGAGCTGCCCGACCCCATGCTCGAGCGCCTCGAGGACGGCATCACGCTCGTCAGCTACCCCGAGCAGAAGCGGCCCTACCCGGAGCGCTTCCGCGGCGTCCACCGCTTGACGCAGCGCGAGGACGGCAGCCCGCGCTGCGTCGCGTGCCTGTGCTGCTCCACCGCCTGTCCTGCGCAGTGCATCTTCATCGACGCGGGCGAGTACGACGAGGGCGACCCGCGGCGCGGCTACGAGCGCTTCCCGGTCCGCTTCGTCATCGACGAGCTGCGGTGCATCTTCTGTGGCTACTGCGTCGAGGCGTGCCCGTGCGACGCGATCCGCATGGACACGGGCGTCCACGCCGCGCCGTACGACTCGCGCGAGCAGTTCATCTACGACAAGGACCTCCTGGTGAGCCTTCCCGGGCGCGACGGGTCGCACAAGACGGCGAACCCCCGCCACGAGCCCGGCGACCCGACGCACCCTGGGTTGACGCGCGAGCACCAGGCTCACTGAGCCGGCTCGAGGCCCGTCGCGGCTTACGCTGTCCCTCGCGGACGGCCTGGAATCGATCGTGTCCGCTCGACGCTGATTCTGGCGAATGCGCTGGAATTTTCCTGTATCCTCGCCCCACTTTGAAGCCCGCGGCTCGCGCCGCGCAGGAGTTCGACAGGGGGGATCCGCGGGCGCGGAGGCATCTTTGAGCCAGACGATCGACATTCTGCGAAGCGAGCTCGAGCGACTGTTCTCCCTCGAGGAGATGACCCAAATTTCCGTGCTCGTCGGGCTTCCCGCCGCGGCCCTCGGCGGCGACACGGCGAAGGCGAGCTTCGCGCGGGCGATGGCCGAGCGTTGCCTCGAGGACGAGCGCGTCGAGGCACTGGTCGACGTGGTGCTGTCCATGCGCCGCGAGGTGGACCCGCGGCTGCGCGACACCGCCACGTTGCTCGGCGAGCCGGACCTGCCCGCCGGGAAGCCCTTCGGCGCCTACACGATCGAAAAGAAGCTCTCCGGCACCGAGATGGGCGTCGTCTACCAGGCGAAGCGCGACGGCGTCGCGTTCATGCTCAAGACACTGCGCCGCGAGGCCGCGCGCGACCATCGCGCCGTGCACCGCTTTCTCACGCACAACCGCCTCGTCGCCACGGTGAAGCACGACGGCCTGCCGAAGCACATCGACGCGGGCGAGCACGAGGGCACGTTCTACGTCGCCTACGATCAGACCGACGCCCAGCCCCTCTCGACGCGCTTCGCCCGCACCGGCCCGTCGCACATCAACGAGTTGCGGCCCATCCTGCGCGGCATCCTCGAGCCGCTCGCGGCGCTGCACAAGGCCCAGCTCACGCACGGCGACCTCAAGATGGACCACGCGCTCGTGATGCGCGGCGCCGACGCGCAGTCGGTCAAGGTCATGCTCATCGACTTCGGCGGTGATCGGCTCCGCCCGCGGCTCACGCCGACGTCGGGTCAGTACGGTCTGCTCGCCGTCTACGGCTCGCCCAAGACGATCGCGCCCGAGCAGGTGCGGGGCAAGCCCGGCGACGCGCGCACCGACGTCTACGCGTTCGGAGCGATGCTCTACGAGCTCCTGAGCGGCAAGCCCGTTTTCCCGGCCGACGCCGCCGCCGACGCGGCCATGGCCCACCTGTCGCAGATCCCCGAGCCGCCGAGCGCCAAGGCCCCGCGCGGCTGGGTGACGAAGGACGTCGACGCGTTCGTCTTGTCGCTCCTGGCGAAGGACCCGGCGCAGCGCCCCAGGGACGCGGCCGCGCTGATTGACGCCGTCGAGGCGCTGGGCCGCACCGTCGCGACGAAGGCGCCGGCGCAGCTCATGCCGCAGGAGAAGGTGGACGAGCTGGTCGATGCGCTCGTCGCCTCGCCGGACGATCCCGAGGCGGCCATCGCGCTCGAGAAGGCCGTCGACCAGGTCGCCGACCCGGCGAAGATCGCCGACGCGTTCGCCATCGCGGCCGATCAGATCGAGGTCAAAGACGAAGACAGCAGGGAGACGAAGAAGAGCCTCGTCTACCGCGCCGCCCGCATCTTCGACTCGCACAAGGACAAGGCGCGCGCCGAGGACATGTACGCGCTCATCTGCGAGCTCGATCCGGACGACGACGTCGCGCAGGTCGCCCTCGAAGAGGTCCGCAAGGCGCAGGGCAAGTTCGGCGAGATCGTC
>DATIQP010000095.1:0-6097 GCA_035470765.1 Polyangiaceae bacterium
CCGCATGACCGTGCTCACGCCTCACCTCTCGATGTCGCCCGAACGTCGATCTCGAGCGTCGAATCCCGGCGCTCGCAACCGGAGCCCCGGCTCCCGCCCCTCGGCTAGGTCGCGTAGAAGTAGAAGAACTTCGGCATCGTGTTCAGCTCTTCCTTCAGCACCATGACGCGCTTGTGGTCGATGATGTAGCGGATCTCGCTGTCGGGATCGAGCAGGTTGCCGAACTTGCGCGCGCCGACCGGGCACGCCTCGACGCACGCCGGGTAGCGCCCCTTGCGCGTGCGGTGCAGACAGAACGTGCACTTCTCGACGACGCCCTTGAAGCGCGGGCGGTTCGACAGGTAGCCCTGGTTCGGATTGATGCGATCGGGCGGGACGCTCGGCGCGCTCCAGTTGAAGCGCCGCGCGAAGTACGGGCACGCCACGACGCAGAAGCGGCAGCCGATGCACCAGCTGTAGTCGATGACGACGATCCCGTCGGGCTCCTTCCACGTCGCCTGGACTGGGCACGCCTTCACGCAGGGCGGGTTGTCGCACTGGTGGCACTGCACCGGCATGTAGAACTTCTTCGGCGCGGGGACCTTGCCCTCACCGAAGTACGGGGTGGCGTCGTCGAACTCCATGCCGCCGAGCTCGAGCTCGAACACGCGGATGTAACGTATCTCCGGATCGTCGGGCAGGTTGTTCTCGCGCGCGCACGCCTCGACGCAGCGCCGGCTGCCGTTGCACACCGACAGGTTGAGCGCGTACGCGAACTCGACTCCTTCGATTGGCGGCGGGTCGCTGATGTGGGTCTCGACGCCCGTGCGCGCGAACGTCTCCTCCTCGATGCGCTTGAAGATGCGCTCCTTGTCCTCGGCGGTGAGCTTCTTGTAGTGCTGCCGGAAGAACTCCTCGCTGGTCGGCGCCGTGGAGCCGCAGCCCGTCACCGAAGCCGCCGTCGCCGTGGCGGCGCCCAGGCCGACCATCTTGAGGAACGTGCGGCGAGTCCCGTTCTCGGCGAGCCGCGTCTCGGTCAGCTTCTCGACGCGCTCGGCCGCGGACATGAGCGCGTCGGTGTCGTCAGCGCTCTTGCTCATGGTTCTCCTCGTGCGCTGACTCTTCCGGCGTGCTCTCGCGCGGGACCGTCGATGCGGGCACCGTGCGCGGGAGCTGCGGCTCGTGCTCGGGCGTCATCAGCGGGAAGTGCGGGTTGTGGGGGTCGTGGCACGCCGGGCACGAGCGCCGCGACCGCTCGCCGAGCCAGAAGCCGGTCGTGAGGCCGTGGTTGTTCGCCTTCCAGTCGCGGAGCTTGTCACCGTGGCACGAGCCGCAAAGCTCGTAGGCCTCGTCGAAGCTGACCTTCGTCCCGTCCGCCAGGTGGAGCTGGTCGATGTCGTCGGCGGTGTGGCACCGGTAGCACCAGCCCCGCTGCGAGCCGTGGTGGATGATCTTCTGGGTGTGGAACTCCGTCAGCTTGCGCTCGCGCGGATCGGGCGTGCGGCTGGCGTGGCACCGGGAGCACGGGTAGGTCGGGAGGAGCGGCTCGCGTCGCGCGACCGTCACCCCGCCCGAAGCGATGGGAGCCGGGTGGTCGGTGTGGAGGCGCGCCGGCTCGTCGCCGATGCTGCACCCCGCGACGAGGAGCGCGACGGCGAGGCCCCACACGCTCACGGGAACTGACCCTGCCGCCATCGCGCGGCTACAGAGCAACGCACATGCCGTCGCCCTTCGGGCGCGAGTCCGACGGAAACGCAGAGCCGCCAGCTCCGCCGCGGCCGCCGAGCACGCACCCGCTGCGGCCACAGTGCAAGTCGTGCACGGTCGTTCGCGGCCGGTCGTGTGATTTCCAGAGAACGCTTCACCTTGCCGCGCGCCCGTTGCGGCTTGGTTCGTGCATTGCTGCGCCGGACGTATGGGGAACGCGAGGAGTGTCGATGCCTTCGGATGACGAGTCCAAGAAACCTCCACGGCGAGATTTTCTCGGATTGGCCGTGGGAGGGACTGCGGCGGCCCTGGCAGTGGCCGTCGTCTACCCGCTCGAGCGCTTCGTCCAGCCGCCTTCGCGCCCTCCGTCCGGACCGACCACCATCGGCAAGGTCGAAGATTTTGCGTTGGGCACGGCAAAGACAGTCCTCCTGGACGACCACCCGATCCTCGTCATCCGCACCGCGGACGGAGAGTTTCGCGCCTTCTCGGCGCTGTGCTCGCACCTGCAGTGCATCGTGGGGTATTCGCCCGAGCGCAATCGGATCGAGTGCCCTTGTCACCAGGGCGTCTACTCCATCGACGGGCAGAACCTCTCGGGCCCGCCGCCGCGACCTCTCGACGAGTACGCGGTCTCGATCAACGAAGGGGCGGTGATCGTGAGCATCGCCGGATGAACCGATGGGCGGCGACGCAGTCTACGGCCGAGGTCGATGTCCAAGCGACCGCAGGGAGCGCCGGCATGAACCGATGGGCGGCGACGCAGTCGACGGCCGAGGTCGATGCCAAGCGACCGCAGGGAGCGCCGGCATGAAGGCGAGCTGGTTGGCAGACCGGATCGGCTGGCGCCAGATCTCCGAGCAGCTCGCGGAGCACCGCGTGCCGCGCCGCGGGTACGTCTTCTACCTGGGCGGCGTCACGCTGTACCTGTTCCTCGTGCAGGTGGCGACGGGCATCCTCCTGATGCTCTACTACCAGCCCGACCCGCAGGCGGCCTTCGCCTCCGTTCAGCGCATCGCGGGCGGCGACGTCCCCTACGGGCACCTGGTCCGCAACGTCCACGCGTGGAGCTCCGACCTCTTCGTCCTCGCGCTCCTCACGCACCTGTTCCTCGTCCTCGTCCGGCGGACCTTTCGTCCGCCCCACGAGCTGAGCTGGATCAGCGGCATGCTGTCGCTCGTGCTCGGCGTGGGCCTGGCGTTCACCGGGGCCGTGCTCCCGTGGAACGAGAACGCCTACGCGGACGCGATGGTCGGCAGCGGTCTCGCGCGCAACGTGCCCCTCGTGGGCGGGTGGCTGATGCGGTTCATGCGCGGGGGCCGCGACATCGGCGCCGGCACGCTCGGCCACGCGTTCGGGTTCCACGTCGCGGCGTTGCCGGCCGCCCTCACGATGCTGATCGCGGTCCACCTCTTCTTTCTCTCGCGCAAGCCGCCCGCGCAGCCCGAAGCGAACGTGGCCAGCATCCCTCTTTACCCGGACTTCCTCGTTCGACAGGGCGTGGCGTTCACGGGGCTCACGGTCGTCATCATGACGCTGGCCACCTTCGTCGAACGCCCGCTCGGCGTCGTCGCCGACCCGGCCGCGCCGCCGATCGGCGCGCGACCGCCGTGGTACCTCCTCCCGTTCCACCAGATCATCCGCGCCGCGCCGAAGGAGCTCCTCGGAGTGGACGGCGCACGCTTCATCGCGTCGGCGGTGTGTCTGCTCGGCCTCGTCGCCCTCGCGCTCCCGTTCATCGACCAGCGCGGCTCGAAGATCACCGCGTGGCTCGCATGGGGTCTGCTGCTCATCCTGTTGCTCCTCTCCGCCAGTGCGCTCACCTAACCTCCCCACCCTGCTCCTGCTGCTCGGCGCGCTCTTCGTCGCCGGCGTGCCGTCGTTCGCGCGCGCGGCGCCCGACGAGCCCGTTCCGTCCGTGGAGTCCGCTCCGCCCGCGGAGTCCGCCGCGCCCCCGGTCGACACGAGCGCGCCCAAGCGTGCCCTGCCGTCTCCGCTGGAGACGACGAACACGTGCGCCAACTGCCACTCCACCCTCGCCGACGCGAAGCTCCGCGCCCCCGCGAAGGAGTTCGCGCAGAGCGTCCACCGCGACGAGCGCATCGGCTGCGTGGGCTGCCACAAGGGCGATCCCCAGGACCCGACCGTGGGCGCGCACAAGATGGCGGGCTTCACCCCCCACCCGACGCACGCGGAGGTGCCCAACATCTGTGGCGGCTGCCACAGCGACGCGGCCTTCATGCGGGTGATCAACGGCCGCATCCCCGTCGGCCAGTTCGCGCTCTACAAGCTCAGCCTCCACGGCAAGCTCACCGCCTCCGGCGACACCGACACTCCGACTTGCGCCGACTGCCACGGCCAGCACGGCATCATCTCGCCCGCGTCGCCCTCGGCGCCCGTCAATCGCCGCAACGTGGCCAAGCTCTGCGCGAGCTGCCACGCGGACAAGAAGCGGATGTCGAAGTACACGATCCCCACCGATCAGTTCGACAAGTGGGAGCACAGCGTCCACGGCGAGGCGTTCCGCAAGGGCAACCCCAACGCCCCGACGTGCACCGGCTGTCACGGCGCCCACTCCGCCGCCCCGCCGGACACGTCCTCCGTCGCGCACGCGTGCGGCCGTTGCCACGAAGACGAGATGAACTTCTTCGAGCAGAGCCCGCACTCCAAGGGCTTTCGCCAGCGCGGCTTCGCGCAGTGCGTCGTCTGCCACTCCAACCACGACGTCCAGCCCGCGACGGAGCTTCTCGTCGGCACGTCGAGCAACGCGACGTGCATGAAGTGCCACAGCAAGGACGACAAGCCGAAGAAGGTCGCGGGCGACATCAGCGCGCTGCTCGGCGGAGCGCGCCAGAGGGCCGCCGAGGCGCGCGGCGAGATCAAACGCGCGAGCGACGCCGGGCTTCACGTCGGCGGGGCGCAGTACGCGCTCGACAAGCTCTCCACCGCGGAGCTCAAGCTGCGCGGCGTCGTGCACACGCTCGACCCGGTGCGGGTCCAGATGCGGGTCGCTGACGTCGAGCACGGCGCCGACGAGGCGAAGGGCCTCGTGGCGGACGCCGAGCGCGCCCGCATGTTGGAGCGGCGAGGCTACTACGTGGCGCTCGCGCTCGCGGGGCTCTTGTTCGTGCTCCTCGGGATCTGGGCCGCGCAGCTCGACAAGCGGCGGAGATCGGAGCCGCCGTGACCGCCCAGGGCTCCTCCCCCCAGGGGGGACGGCTGGGGCGAGTGCGCGAGACGCTGCGCGGCAGGCGAGGACTGGTCCGCGCCGCTCTCTGGGCGCTCGCCGCGCTCGTGCTCCTGCTCGGCGTCCGCACGAAGCGCCGCATCGAGCACCAGGCCGCGTTCTGCACCTCGTCGTGCCACCACGAGGCGGCGCACGCGGGCTCCGGCGCTCTCTCGGCCGCGCACGGCGGCGTGGAGTGCCAGCAGTGTCACACGATGCCCTCCGGCGTCGGGGGCAAGCTCTGGCTGCAGTCGATCGTTGGCTCGCGCTCGCCGGCGAAGCACGGCGTCGTGAAGGCGGCGACCTGCGTCTCTTGTCACGAGAAGAACCCGGCCGACTGGCGCCTCATCGCCGCGACGCAGGGACACCGCGAGCACCAGGATCTCAAGAAGGTCGACTGCCTCTCGTGCCACAAGGACGAGGCCCACGGGCGCCGCGACGGCACCGTCGAGCCGCCGGACAAGGTCTGCACCACGTGCCACGAGGACCAGCACCTCCACAAGGCGACGACGGTGAAGGCCGAGACGTGCCTGTCCTGCCACAACTACAACGCGTCGCCCGAGCGGGTGCAGCCGCCGACGACGGTCACCTGCGAGAAGTGCCACGCCGACCGGCAGGCGCTCGCGGCCGCCGCCGATGGCGTCGACGTGTCCTCGATGAAGACCGTCGACGAGCACGCCCTGCACGGCAAGGTCGGCTGCCAGCTCTGTCACAACGCGCACGGAAAGAAGCAGGCCCCTCCCCCCGGCGGTCAGGTGGTGTGCGCCCGCTGCCACCAGTTCGAGAACTTCCAGGTAGGGACGCAGGTGATGAAGGGGCCCGAGGAGCACCGCAAGTGCGAGGGCTGCCACAAGCCGCACGCGCCGCTCAAGAGCGCGATCACGAACTGCGTTCGCTGCCACGAGAAGAACGCCAAGGGTCTCGTCGCCACGCAGCCGACCGCCGCCGGCCACACCACCGCGCTCAAGCACGAGGCCTGCACGAGCTGCCACCTGCCCCACACCTGGCGCGCCGAGCGCAGCGGCTGCATGCAGTGCCACAAGAAGCAGGCCGAGATGCTGCAGACGCGTAGCCCGAAGCAGCACGAGACGTGCACCACCTGCCACGACGTGCACGGGCGCCCGCCCACCGGCGCGGTGTGCGTGAAGTGCCACTCGGGCACCAAGGGCCAGCACGTCGCGCTCG
>DATIQP010000096.1:0-3759 GCA_035470765.1 Polyangiaceae bacterium
GTTCGTGCTCTCGATGCTCGTGGCGGGCAGCACGATGATGATCGCCCAGGCTGCCTTTGCGCAGGACGCGCCCCCGGCTGCGGGTGCGGGCGGCGGCGGCGCCGGCGTCACCAGCAGCGATACCAAGGAAGGCTACGGCTATAACTTCACCGACGACCCGCTCAGCGCGGGTGGCTTCGGTCCGAACGATGCGACCATTCGCGTTCGTCCCGGCCCGGTGCGCACGACGCTGATCCGCCCCAGGACTTCGTTCGTCCCCGAGATGTTGAAGTCCGTCGAGAACCTCTGAGACGCTTGCTGCCTTAGGCTCGCGCGCGTCTCTCTCTGCGCCCACGCGCGCGACGACACACTTGTAGATTGCAAACAGGCACGCTGTACGCGTGCGGAGTAGAAGAAGGACGACGATGGAAGGCAAGGCGAAGGCAGCGCTCACGTTCGCGCTCTATCAGGGTGGTCAGCTCCTGCGGAAGGAGACGATCGCGCAGGACATCGTCAAGGTCGGCAAGGACCCGCGCAGCCATCTGCGCGTCGACGACGAGCTCGCGTCGCGTATGCACGCGGTGATCGAAGTCGCCGGCACGGACGACATCACCCTCATCGATCTCGGCAACGAGCCGGGCACGATGGTGAACGGCCAGCGGGTCAACAAGTGCAAGATCCGCCCGGGCGACCAGGTGCAGATCGGCTCCACGACCGTGGTCCTCGAGAGCGCCGCTCCGGCCGACTCGATGCCCGCCGTCGCCGCCGCGCCCGTGCCGCCGCCTTCCGCGCGGCCGCCCGCCGCGCCTCTGAGCGCGCCCCCGCCGATCCCCGCCGCCGCGATGCCGGCTCCGGAGGCCAACCCGTTCGCCGCCTCCGCCGCGGCGGCGCCGGTCAACCCGTTCGGAGGCGCCAACCCGTTCGCGGGCGCTGCTCCGGCCAACCCGTTCGCGGGCGCCAACCCGTTCGCGGGCAGCGCGCCGGGCGTCGCCACGGCCCCGCCGATGGTGGACATCGACCCGAACGCTCCGCCGGGTAGCTACACGTACCAGATGGTGAAGAGCGGCCCCGACGTGAACCCCGACGAGGTCGAGGTTGCGCACCAGCAGATCATCGAAGTGATGGTCATGTGGGACACGAACGTCCTGCACGTCCAGCACCTGCAGGGGATGAAGGGCTTCTACGTCGGCGAAGAGGAAGGGCTGGGGGGCAAGGGCGCACCGACGTGCGACTACTTCGTTCCGAGCGAGGTGCTCGGCACGACGCGCGCGCCGGTCGTGACGGCCGGCGGTGCCCTCGTCATCCTCCCGCGCACGACGGGCTGGGTCGACATCCCCGGCCAGGGCAAGAAGTCGCTCCAGGACCTCATCTCCGCCAACCTCGCGCGGCAGTCGCACGAGCTCAGCGGTGCGTACGAGTTCCAGATCCCGCCGGGCGGCAAGGCCCGCATGGAGCTGCCGACCGGCATCGCGTTCCAGGTCACCGTCGGCAACGCCGGCAAGTCGCCGCCCACGGGTGCCTTCTCCAACTTCGAGCCGGGCGCGTTCCTCTACAGCGGCCTCTCGTTCCTGCTCCACGTCGGCATCCTCGCCTCGCTCGCCTTCTTCATGCCCGGCATGAACGGCGACGACAGCGAAGCCATCGACCGCGATCAGATCCTCAAGATGCAGCACCTGCTCCAAGCGGCAGCCGAGCGCGAGCAGGAGCAGCGCGACACCGAGCAGGTCACCGAGGACAACGCCGACAACAAGGAAGGCGGCACCGGTACTCGCGCCAAGGGTGAAGAGGGTTCGATGGGTAACCCGAACACCAACAAGACCGGCATGCGCTTCGGCGTCCAGGGTCCCCAGGACAACCAGGATCCGCACATCGCCCGCCAGGCCGCGCTGAAAGAAGCGGCCGAGTTCGGAATGATCGGTCTACTCAACGCCGGCGGCGGCGCTGACCCGAACGCGCCGACGGCGCCTTGGGGTCGCGACGACTCGCTCGGTAACGATCCGATGAGCGCCCGCGGTAATATGTGGGGCGACGCCATCGGTGACTCGTTCGGCGCGGGCGGCCTCGGCCTCTCCGGCGTCGGCGAGGGTGGTGGCGGCCGCGGCGAAGGTATCGGCCTCGGCAACATCGGCACCATCGGCCACGGCGCCGGCACCGGCACCGGTCAGGGCTTCGGCAACGGCCACGGCCGCCTCGGCGGCGCGCACCAGACGCGCTCTCCGTCGCTGCGCCAGGGCACGACGACCGTCAACGGTCGCCTCCCGCCCGAGGTCATCCAGCGCATCGTTCGTCAGAACTTCGGTCGCTTCAAGCTTTGCTACGAGAACGGGCTCCGCAACAACCCGTCTCTGCAAGGCCGCGTCGCGGTGAAGTTCGTCATCGGCCGTGACGGCTCGGTGCAGACCGCGCAGGACGGCGGCTCGGACATCCCGGATCAGAGCGTCGCCCAGTGCGTCGTTCGCGGGTTCTCGAACCTGTCGTTCCCGCAGCCGGAAGGCGGCATCGTCACCGTCGTGTACCCGCTGATCTTCAGCCCCGGCGATCAGTGACTCCAATACGTGCAGATTGCACGTAACGGAAACAGCGAAGGCGAGCTCGAAAGGGCTCGCCTTCGATGTTTTGTGGCCCCCCCTCGCTCGTGCTCGGGCTCATGCTCGCGCCGCCCCGAGGCAACTACGACACGCTCGGCGGCGCTGCGCGTGAGCCCTGCGCGCGAGCGTCCCCCCCACGGCGGCGGCTCCGCGACACGCGCGACAACCTCGCCGCCGCGCGGGGGGGATGGGCACGACCGACGAGATCGTGACGCCGCGGTCATTCGTCGTCTGTGCCGCGGACGCCATGCTCCCCTTGGTGAGCCCGCTGCGATCGCTCGTCGTGGCGTTCGTGCTCGGCGCGAGCGTCGTCGCCGTCGCGGCGGGCTGCTCGCACGGCGCGTGCGGTGCCACGGACTTTTGTGCCCCGAACGCGTACGACGTGATGATCGAGTCCCAGTGCGCCAATCTGGTCTCGGCACAGGACTCGTGCGGACAAAGCGCGCTGTGCAGCGGGCCGTCACCGTGCTCGGCGCTCACTCTCGACCCGCCACCGCAAGGCGGCGATTGCCAGTTGACGATCACGTTCTCCGGCGGCGCGACGAAGACGGCCGACGCCAACTGGGGCGGTCGGCTTTCGGACTCGTGCTGCGGTCCCCGATACGAGCGCCTTCCTGCGACGATCACCTTCTGTCCGTCACCGACCTTTCCATTCGACGCTGCCACCGACGCGCTCACCGAGTGACGACGAGTCGGAGACGGAGTCGGAGACGGAGTCGGAGCCCGAATCGGCCGCGGTTCGACTCCCCCCCGGCGGGTGCGAGGTTGTCGCCCGACCCCACGGTGCACCCGCCCTGGGGGGGACCGCCGCCTGCAGGCGGACGCGCGCAGCGGCGATCCATGTATGTTGCATACATCGGCTCGCCGCGAGCACGCCGCCGAAGCCGGCGGAGGGGGGGCCAACCCCCTCTTTACTTAAACGACGCGCCTCCCCTAGACTGCCACGCAGATCTCGCTGGGATCCCACCCGGCGACACCTCTCCCGAAAGGCCGAGACATGCGTCTTGCGAAGCTCATGGTCGTGGCAGTTGCCACAACCGTCGCCCTCACTGCTGGCTGCAGTCGCAACAACATCGAAGCCGTCAACCTCGCCAACGAGGGAGACAAGGCGCGCGAGAGCAACCCCGACGACGCCATCTCGAAGTACGAGCAGGCCAAGCAGCTCGACCCTTCCAACTACCGCATCCAGTGG
>DATIQP010000097.1:0-1969 GCA_035470765.1 Polyangiaceae bacterium
TCGACGTTGCCGGGCACCCAGAGGCTGTAGCCGAGGCCGGGCATGAAGTAGCTCTCGTGCTCCTCCTCGACGACGACCTTGATCGGTTTGTCGACCTTCGTCTTGCCGTCGCTGACCGTGGCGATGACCGTGTACACGCCGATGTCGTCGCTCGACGGTTTCCACTTCACCTGCACCGCGCCGTCGGACGCTTCGGCCTTGGCGCCGACGGGCAAGCCCGACAGGCTGTAGGTCAGCGCGTCGTTGTCGGCGTCGGTCGCCCGAACCGTGAACGAGACGCTCTGCTGATCGCTGCCCGTGACCTCGCTCGGCGTGGTGGTGTCCCATTCCGGTGCGTGGTTGTGGGGATCGAGCACGACGGGTCCCGCGAGCGCCGGCGTGGCGCCCGTGGCGAGGGCCACTAGGAGCAGGATCCGCACACCGACTTGGATACCACGACCGTGCGGTTACACGTCTCACTCCGAGCTCTCGCCTTCGGCTCGAGCGTGCGCAGTGATCTTGGCCTCGGTCCACGACGCCCCTAACTCCCGTTGCGGCCGCGGGCTTGCGCGTGGTAAACGCGGCGCGGATTCGGTGTGGAAACGTCGATCAAGGAGCGAAGCTTCGTCATGAGCCAATCGTCGTTGGATCTCGCCAGCGGAAAAGGGAAAGTCGTCCAGGTCATCGGCCCCGTCGTCGACGTGGAGTTCGCGGGCGGCAAGCTCCCGAAGATCCTCAACGCGCTGAAGGTGTCGAACCCCGGCATCTCGTCCGACAAGGACAACCTCACCCTAGAGGTCGCGCAGCACCTCGGCGAGAGCACCGTCCGCACGGTCGCGATGGACACGACCGACGGCCTCGTCCGTGGCATGGAAGCTCGCGACACCGGCGCCCCCATCCAGATGCCGGTCGGCCCGGAGTGTCTCGGTCGCATCCTGAACGTCATCGGCGAGCCGGTCGACGAGGCGGGCACCGTCGGCGCCAAGAAGCGCATGCCGATCCACCGGTTGCCGCCTACCTTTCAAGAGCAGTCGACGAAGGTCGAGATCTTCGAGACGGGCATCAAGGTCATCGACCTGCTCGCCCCGTACCGCAAGGGCGGCAAGATCGGCCTCTTCGGCGGCGCGGGCGTCGGCAAGACGGTGCTCATCCAGGAGCTCATCAACAACATCGCCAAGAAGCACGGCGGCGTCTCGTGTTTCGCCGGCGTCGGCGAGCGCACGCGCGAGGGCAACGACCTCTGGCTCGAGTTCAAGGAAGCCAAGCTCGAGACGGGCGAGCCGGTCCTCAGCAAGGCCGCCCTCGTCTATGGGCAGATGAACGAGCCGCCGGGCGCCCGCGCCCGCGTCGCGCTCTCGGCGCTCACCGTGGCGGAGTACTTCCGCGACGAAGAGGGCCAGGACGTGCTGCTCTTCATCGACAACATCTTCCGCTTCACGCAGGCGGGCTCCGAGGTGTCGGCTCTGCTCGGCCGCATCCCGAGCGCCGTCGGCTACCAGCCGACGCTGTCGACCGAGATGGGCGCGATGCAGGAGCGCATCACGTCGACGAACAAGGGCTCGATCACAAGCGTGCAGGCGATCTACGTCCCCGCCGACGACCTGACCGACCCGGCGCCGGCGACGACCTTCTCGCACCTCGACGCGACGACGGTTCTCAACCGCGCGCTCACAGAGATCGGCATCTACCCCGCCGTCGACCCGCTCGACTCCACCTCGACGCTGCTCGATCCCAACGTCGTCGGCGTGCGCCACTACGGCGTCGCGCGCCGCATCCAGAACACGCTGCAGAAGTACAAGGACCTGCAGGACATCATCGCCATCCTCGGCATGGACGAGCTCAGCGAGGACGACAAGCTCATCGTCAAGCGCGCCCGCAAGATCCAGCTGTTCCTCTCGCAGCCCTTCGCCGTCGCCTCGGCGTTCACGGGCCTGCCCGGCGCGTACGTGCCGGTCGAGGAGACGATCGACGGCTTCGAGCAGATCCTCGA
>DATIQP010000098.1:0-4338 GCA_035470765.1 Polyangiaceae bacterium
CTCGTCGCGCCGGACGGGTTGCTCGACAACGCGGGCAAGCGCTACTGGAACGCCGTCGACACGTGCTGCGACTTCGACCACCGCGGCGAGGACGACGTCGCCTACCTGACCGGCGTCGTCGACGAGATCGCGTCGAAGTACCCGGTCGACCTCAAGCGCGTCTACGTCGTCGGACACTCCAACGGCGGGGCGATGGCGCTGCGCCTCGCGTGCGACGCGACGAGCAAGTTCGCCGCCGTCTTCGAGCTCGCGGGGCCGTTCTGGTCGGACCCGCCCGCGCAGTGCCACCCGGGCGCGCCCGTCGCGCTGCGCGTGCTTCAAGGGACCGCCGACACGGAGGTGCCCTACGACGGCGGCGCCGTCGGCAACGTCGGTGGGCTCAACTCGCCGGGCGCCGTCGCCGTGGCGTCCTTCCTCGCGGCCTCGAACGGGTGCGGCCAGACGCCCGACACGAGCGCGCCGCCGCTCGACCTCGACGTCGACCTCGCGGGCGCCGAGACGACGGTCACGCGTTGGACCGGCTGCCAGACCGACGGCGACGTCGAGCTCTGGAGCATGCAGGGCGGCACGCACATCCCGGCCTTCCAGCCCAACTTCCACGAGATCGTCTGGGACTTCTTCGCCGCGCACTCGCGCTAGATCCAACCGGCCAGCAGCGCGACGCCCACCAGCGCGAACAGGACCGCGGCTCCGCGCTTGGTCACCTCGGGGTCGAGCACCTTGCCCGCGCGGTGTCCGACGAAGACCGCCAGCGCGGCGACGGCCCAGAGCGCGAGCGCGGAGCCGGCGAAGACGATCCACGGCGAGTGGTAGTGGGCCGCGAGCGCCGCCGTTGCGAGCTGGGTGAGGTCGCCCCACTCGGCGATGAAGACGACCACGAACGACAGCCAGACCGTGCGCCAGAAACCGTCGCCGCCCGGTGAGCTGGCGCGCTCTTCCGCCTCCGCCTCCTCGGCCTCCTCGTTGCGCCGCCACATGAGCACGGCGGAGAGCAGGAAGACGAGCCCGGCGACGACGTGCACCGGGCGGGAGGGGAGGAGCGAGACGAGCTGACCGGCCGTCACCGCCACGGCGCTCTGCACGGTGAGCGCGCTGGCCGCGCCGAGCAACACCGGCAGGGGGCGGTGCCTCGTGGCCAGCACGAGCGCCGCCAGGGCGGTCTTGTCGGGCAGCTCGGCCAGGAAGATCACCCCGAAGACGGTCGTGAAGAGGGTGGGTGAGGTCATCGCCGCCATTTTTTCGTCGCTTCCGCTACCTTTCGTTCCGTGCAGCTCGCGCCTGGGACCGTCTTCGCCGGAGATTACCGCATCGTGCGGCCGCTCTCCGCCGGCGGCATGGGCGCAGTCTATCTCGTGGAGCAGCTCTCGACGGGCAAACACCGCGCGCTCAAGCTGATGCACCGCGAGCTGGTCTACGACCCCGCTTCGCGGCAGCACTTCGAGCAGGAGGCACGTATCGGCGCGCGCATCGCGAGCGAGCACGTGGTCGAGGTGCAGGCCGCCGGCGTCGACGCCGCCACGCAGCTGCCGTACCTGGTGATGGAGCTGCTCGAGGGCGAGGACATGGCGACGCGCCTGCAGCGCGGGCCGTTCACGCTCATCGAGGCGGCGACGATCTTCGAGCAGCTCGGCCACGCGCTCGGCGCCGCGCACGACGCGGGCGTCGTCCACCGCGATCTCAAGCCGGAGAACGTCTTCCTCGCGGTGTCGAAGCGCACGGGCATGTCGCTCATGGTCAAGGTGCTCGACTTCGGCATCGCCAAGGTCATCGAGGGCCAGACGCGCACGACCGCGGCATTCGGCACGCCCTTGTGGCTCGCGCCGGAGCAGACCCAGCGCGGCGTGATCACCCCAGCCGCCGACGTGTGGGCGATGGGGCTCCTCGCGTTCGCGATGCTGACCGGCCACGTGTTCTGGCGGGCGGGCGAGGGACCCGAGGCGTCGGTCACGCAGCTCATCCGCGAGATCGTCTTCGATCCGATCCCGCCGGCCTCGGCGCGCGCCGCCGAACGAGGCACCACGCTGCCGCCCGGCTTCGACGCGTGGTTCGCGAGCTGCGTGACGCGCGAGCCGCGCGCGCGCTTTCAGAACGCGCGTGCGGCGTATCAGGCTCTCGCCCCGGTGCTGCGCGGCGGCGCGCACGTCGCCGTCCTGCCTTCGGGCAGCACCCTCGTGCACGGCGACGGCCAGTACGCGCCCACCCAGGACGCCGTGCCCGCCGTCGTCGACACCAGGCCGAGCCCGGGCCGGCCGCGGCCCATTGCGACGCCGCCGCCGCAGCCGGCGCCGCTCCCACCCACGACCCTCGTCGACCGGGGCGCGGCGAGCCAGACGGCGCCGCCGGAGGCGCGCCGGCGGGGATCGCTCGGCTGCGCGCTCGCGGGCGCCGCGGTCACGCTGCTGTTCGTCGCGGGCGCCGCGGCCGCCTACATGCTCGTCGTCCGCCCCCGGCTCGATGCCATCTCGCCGGCGCAGACCCTCGACGCGGGCTCGGCGGCCGCGACCGCATCGACGCCCGGGCTCACCCCCACGCCCACGTTGAGCATCCCGTCACTGCCGAGCGAGGTGCCCGACTTCGCGGAGCTGCTCGATGGCGGGCTCCCCACGCCGATCGTGCCCACCACGGGCGGCGCCGGCCTCCATTTCGGCGGCATCATCCAGTCCGACGATCCCGCGCTGCGAACGGACGCCGAGGACAAGTTCAACGGTCCGCTCTCCGCGAAGTTCGACCAGTGCCTCGCGGCGCACCCGCCATCGGCGCCGAGCGGCATGCTGCCGGTCGTCGCGCACGTCAAAGCCGACGGCACCGTCTCCGACGTGGAGGCGTTCAGCATGAACGTGGTCGGGCCGCTCGTGCCCTGCGTGCGCGACATCGTCAAGGCCACGCGTTTCGCGGCCCCGAAGCGTGCTACCAAGGTTACGTTCGCTCTCATGTGGACGAGGAGCTGAGGGGAATGCAGACGCAACTCGACTACGTCTACGAGCACGAGAAGAAGCGCCCGACGGCCGTGTGGCTCACGCAGCCCGTGGGCGGCGGCGAGGTGCGCGACCTCACCTTCCGCGAGGCGATGGACGAGGCGAGGCGCATGGCAGCCCACCTGCGCTCGCTCGATCTCCCGAAGCCCAGCCAGATCGCACTCTTCTCCAAGAACACGGCGTGGTGGTTCCTGGCGGACCTGGCGATCTGGATGGCCGGTCACGTGAGCGTGCCGCTCTACCCGACGCTCACGCCCGAGACCATCCGTCAGATCCTCGAGCACAGCGAGGCGCGCCTGATCTTCGTGGGCAAGCTCGACGGGTTCGATCAGATGAAGGCGGGCATCCCGAGCGGGCTGCCGCGTATCGCGATGCCGCTCGCGCCCGAGGTGGAGGGCGCCTCGGCGTGGGCAGACATCGTCGCGAAGACGGAGCCCATCGAGGGCGACCCCGCGCGCGACCCGGAAGAGCTCGCCACGATCATCTACACCTCCGGCAGCACCGGCGTGCCCAAGGGCGTGATGCACAGCTTCCGCTCCATGAGCGCGTCCGGCGTATTCATCGACTTCCTCGGCTCTACGCACGAGGACCGGATGCTCTCATACCTGCCCCTCGCGCACGCGTTCGAGCGCGCCGTCGTCGAGATCCCGGCGATGAAGATGGGCGGGCGCGTCTTCTTCGCGGAGTCGCTCGACACCTTCGTGCAGGATCTGCGACGCGCGCGCCCGACGCTCTTCGTGAGCGTCCCCCGCCTCTGGTCCAAGTTCCAGCAGGGCGTCTTCGCCAAGATGCCGCCGAAGAAGCTGGAGCGCATGCTCAAGATCCCGATCGTGCGGGGCATCGTCCGCAAGAAGGTGCTCGAGGGGCTCGGCCTGGCGAGCGTGCGCATCGCCGCGTCGGGCTCCGCGCCGATCCCCGCCGAGCTCATCGCGTGGTACCGCTCGCTCGGCCTCGAGCTGCTCGAGGGCTACGGCATGACCGAGAACTTCTCGATCTCGCACGTGAACCGCCCGGGGGAGGTGCGCGTCGGCTATGTGGGCTCGCCGCACGAGGGCGTCGAGCAGCGCATCAGCGAGGCCGGCGAGATCCTGGTCAAGAGCCCGGGCACCATGCTCGGCTATTTCAAGGACGACGCGCTCACCCGCGAGATGCTGGACGCCGAAGGCTTCTTGCACACCGGCGACCGCGGCGAGGTCGACGAGCGCGGCCGCCTCAAGATCACGGGCCGCGTGAAGGAGCTCTTCAAGACGAGCAAGGGCAAGTACGTCGCGCCCACGCCGATCGAGAACGTGCTCATGGAGCACGACGACGTCGAGCAGGCCCTCGTCTCCGGCACGGGAATGCCTCAGCCGTTCGGCCTGGT
>DATIQP010000099.1:0-16172 GCA_035470765.1 Polyangiaceae bacterium
TGGCTCTCGCTGCCCATCCTCGGCTTCCGGTTCAAGCCCATCAAGGAGATGGAGGCGCGCATCAACGGCGGCTTCTCCATCACCGGGTTCTTCTTCAACCTCGCGCTCTACTACGGCTTCGAGAACCCGAAGTCGTCGCCGCACTGACGTAGTACCTTCGCCCTATGCAGGGCTTGCCGCCGCGTTACCTCGCCTCGTCTCGCCTCGGTCAGGGCGGCGGCGGCGAGGTGTGGGCGGTGCGCGATCGCGTGACGGGGGCGCAGTGCGCCTTCAAGGTACTGGCGCGCGGCGCGGGCGAGCCCGAGCTGGTGGCGCTCGTGCGCGAGGCCGTCGCGCTGTCCGGCCTCGAAGGGCTGGGCGTGCCCCGCGTCCTCGGGTTCGGGACGCTCGCCGACAAGCGCCGCTACCTCGTGCGCGAGCTGGTGGAGGGACGCAGCCTCGACGAGATCTTCGACGGCTCGGCGATCGGGGCCTCGAGCGCGACCTGGCTCGAGCCGCTCGCGCACGCCGCCGAGCAGCTCACGGCGCTCCACCGCGCGGGGCTGCTGCACGGCGACGTGAAACCGGCCAACGTCATCGTCGGCCCCGATCGGCGCGGCACGCTCGTCGACCTGGGCCTCGCGGCGCCGTGGCGCGAGGGGGGCACGCACGCGCGCGGCCTGACGCCGAAGTATGCGGCGCCGGAGCTGCTCACGGGCCAGCCGCTCACCGTTCGCGCCGAGGTCTACTCGCTCGGCGCGACGCTCGCCGAGGGGCTCGCGCGTCGCGGGAGCGAGCTCGCGGACGACATCCGCATCGAGCTCGCGAAGGTCGCCGCGCGCGCGAAGGAAGAAGACCCGCAGAGGCGCTTTCCCAGCACCGGCGAGCTGGCGAGCGCGCTCCGGCACGCGGCGGGCCTCGGCCCTCCAGCGGACGTGTCGCCGGCCTGGCCGGTGCTCGGCGTCGAGGCGGTGGGGCAGACGCTGCTCGACGCCGTGAACAAGCTGTCGGCTGACGAGGCGCTGGCGGTCGTGGGCGGGCGCGGCTCGGGGCGGACGACGCTCTTGCGCCGGCTCGCGTGGACGCTCGGCGTGGAGGGGCGGGCCGTGATGTTGGCGGACGCTCCGCGCACGGAGCTCTCGCGCCGCGACGCGCTCGCGCTCGAGCTCGGCCCGGAGCTCGGGGAAGGGATCCTCGCGGTCGACGACGCCGACGAGCTCGACGAGCCCTCGCGAGCGCTCCTTCGCGAGGCGGTCCGCAAGGGGGCGAAGCTCGTCGTCGTCGGAAGCGCGGCGATCGCGACCGCGTGCGGCGCACGGTCGGTGCGGGTCTTCGAGGTGCCGCCGCTCGACGAGGCGACGACCAGCGAGCTGTTGCGGCGGGCCATGCCCTCGCTCTCCAGCGCGCTCGGGCGGCGGCTCGCCACGCGGGCAGGGGGTTGCCCGGGCCCGCTCCGGGCCGCGGTCCGCTCGCTGGCCGGTCGCGCGGTCGTCTCCGAGGCTGACATCGACGACGCGCTCGAGCAAGCGACCGCGGCGGCGCCGAGGACGGTCGGCGAGGCGCTCGGGCGCGCCGAGCGCCTCATCGATCTCGGCCGGGTCAACGAGGCCCAGGCGCTGCTCGATCGGAAGGACGTGGCCAGCGCCCAGGGAGACGAGCGCGCTCGCGCGGCGATCGCAACGGCGCGGCTTCGGACCGCCCGGGGCGAGGCGGCGCTCGCTCTCGACGTACTCGGTCGGCACTCCCAGCCTCCGAACGCCCTCTCGCGAGCGTGGCACCTGGCGCACGCGCGGGCGTGTCTCCGGATGGGCCGGTTCGCGGAAGCGATCGCAGCAGCCGAGAAGGTGCTCGACGAGGACGAGAGCGACGCGCTCGCCATCGAGGCGATGACGACGCTCGGCGTCGCGCAGTCGTACAAAGGCGACGACGCGGCAGGCCGCGCGAGCGTCGAGACGGCGCTCGCGCTCGCGCAGGCCGCCAAGGACCCGCGCGCGGAAGGCTTCGCGCGGGGCTCGCTCGGCATCGTGCACCAGCGCGCCGGCCGAAACGCGGAGGCGAAGCGCGCCTACGAAGCGTCGCTCGCCAGCGCCGAGCGCGCGCGCGACGCCGGCACCGTCGCCGCGTCGCACCTCAACCTGGCGGGGCTTGCTCGCGAGGAGGGCGACATCGCCGCCGCGCTCGCGCACTACGAGGCCACGGTCGATCTCGGCAAGCGCGCGGGAGGTCTCCTGGCGGTGCTTCAGGCGCAGCTCAACCTGGTCAACCTCGACCTGTATCTCGGGCGGCACGCGCGGGCGCGCGCGACGATCGACGAGCTGCTCGCGCAGGGCGACGCGCTGCCCGGAGCCGCTCGCGCGCAGCTCCTGGGGTGCCAGGCGGAGCTCGCAGCTCGGACCGGCGACGCCGAGGCCGCGGCGCGCGGCTACGAACGCTGCGCGAAAGGCTACGAAGCGCAGGGGCGCGCCCGCGACGCCGCGGAGGCGCGGCTCGAAGGGATGGTCATGCGCGCCGAGCGCGACGAGCCGAGCTCGTTGCTCACGGAGCTCTCGGCCCTCGAGAAGAGCGCGGACGGAGGGCTGGGCGAGCACGAGTCGCTCGCGCTGCTCGTCCGGGGCATCCTCGAGGCCCGGCGCGGGCGCGAGGCGGAGGCCAAGCGAGCGCTCGACGAGGCCGTGAGCCGGGCGCAGCAGCACGGGCAACAAGAGCGCGCCGTATGGGCGCTCGGCGCGCGAGCCAAAGTGCTCGCCGCGCAGGGCGCGTACGTGCAGGCGCGTCGCGACGTGGAGAGCGCCCTCGCGACGCTCGAGCAGACCGCGTCGACGCTCCCTCGCGATCTTCGCGAGGTATTCTGGGACGAGCCGAGACGCGCCGCGCTCCGCAGCGCCACCGTGACGACGATGGAGAGCCGCCGCCCACCCCCCGCGCAGACCCTGAGCTCGCTCGCGAGCGACGCGTCGATCCTTCGCCCGCGCCCCGCCGAGGACAAGCTCGCCCGCATGCTCGAGATCACGCGCGAGATCGCGACCGAGCACGATCTCGAGCGGCTCCTCGCCAAGGTGACCGACCACGCCCTCGCGCTGCTCGGCGGCGAGCGCGGCTTCGTCGTGCTCGTCGGGCCGGACGGCGAGCTTTCGACGCACACCGCGCGCGATCGCCGCGGCGACGATCCGCACGCCCAGTTCTCGCGCTCCGTCGCCGAGAAGGTCGTCCAGACCGGAGAGCCCGTCGTGGCCCTGCGCGCCCGCGAGGACGAGCGCCTCGCCGAGGCGGTGAGCGTCCACCAGCTCATGATCCAGTCGATCGCGTGTGTCCCGGTGCGGGGCGCGCCGCCGCTCGGACGTCCCATCGGCGCGCTCTACGTCGAGACACGCGTCCGGCCCGGGGCGCGGTTCCAGGAGGAGCTGCCGCTGCTCTCCGCGTTCGCCGATCAGGCCGCCATCGCGATCGAAGGCGCGCGGCTGCTCGAGGAGAACCGCGCCCGCGCGCGAGAGCTCGAGGAGAAGAACGCCGAGCTCGAGGCGGCCCACGCCCGCCTCGAAGAGGCGCTCGGGCGGCGCACCGAGCAGCTCGCCGAGGCGCGTCGCGACCTCAAGCAGGTCCGCGCCGAGCTCAAGGGCCACTTCGGCTACGCGGGCCTCGTCGGGACGAGCGCGGCGATGCGGCGCCTGTACTCGCTCATCGATCGCATCAAGGACACCGACGTGCCCGCGCTCGTCACCGGCGAGAGCGGCACCGGCAAGGAGGTCGTCGCGCGCGCCATCCACCAGGCGGGCGTGCGCGCCAAGCGCGAGTTTCTGGGCGTCAACTGCGGCGCCATTCCCGCGAACCTGCTCGAGAGCGAGCTCTTCGGCCACGTGCGCGGCGCCTTCACCGGCGCCGACCGGGATCGCAAAGGCCTGCTCCGCGAGGCCGAGGGCGGCACGCTCTTGCTCGACGAGATCGGCGAGATGCCGCTCAAGATGCAGGCCGGCATGCTGCGCGCGCTTCAGGAGAAGACGGTGCGACCGGTGGGCGGCACCAAGGAGGAGCCCTTCGACGCGCGCATCATCGCCGCGACCAACCGCGACCTCGAGCAGATGGTCGAGGAGGGCACCTTCCGCGAGGACCTGTTCTATCGCCTCCACGTCATCGAGCTGCGCGTGCCGCCGCTGCGCGAGCGCACAGAGGACATCCCGCCGCTCATCGATCATTTCCTCTCGCTCTTCTCCCGACGCTACGGCCGTGAGAGAAAGACCATCGGTCGCGACGCGCTCCGACGCATGTGCGCGTACGACTGGCCGGGCAACGTCCGGCAGCTCGAGCACGTGCTGCTCAACGCGTGGCTGATGGGCGAGGACAAGGAGATCCTCGCCGAGGACATCCAGCTGCCCGATCAGAGCCGACCGTCGTCCCGCAGCTCGCCGCGGGCGGCGCGCAACGAGGCCGAGTACAAGGACTCGGAGCGCGAGCGGATCCTGCGCGCGCTGGCCGCATGCAACTGGAACCGCGTGAAGGCCGCGGAGCTGACGGGGATCCCCAGGCGGACCTTCTACCGGCGACTCAAGGAGTTCGGAATCTTGTGACGGAGTCGGAGTCGGATGCGGGGCTCGATCAGCCCAGGAACGGCAGCCGGATCGAGAACGTGCTCCCGTTGCCCGGCGTGGAGTCGAAGAACGTCTCCCCTCCGTGCGCGTCGACGACGCGCCTGACGATCGCCAGGCCCAGGCCGGTGCCCGCGGCTTTCGTGGTGAAGAAGGGCTGGTAGAGGCGCTCGCGGAGCTCGTCGCCGATTCCCGTGCCGGTGTCGCCGACGTCCACCCGCACGAAATCGGCGCCGCCGACGGTCTCTCGCATCGAGCGCACGCGCAGCGTCCCGCCGCCGCGCATCGCTTCGGCCGCGTTGAGCACGAGGTTGAGGATGGCCTGCTCGACCATGTGGGCGTCCATGGCGGTCGGCTCGATGTCGGCGGTCTCGACCGCCACCTCCAGCGACCGCAGGCTCTCCGACCGTGCGGCGCGCTCGAGCGCGCTTCGCACGACCGCGTCGATGCGGACGGGCATCAATTGTGGGGGCCTCGGCCGCGCGAACGCGAGCAGGTCGTCGACGATGCGGTTCAGCCGCTGCGACTCCTCCTCCATGATCCCGATCAGCACCTCCGCCTCCCCGGCGGGTTGCAGGACGCTTCGCAGCCGCGCGAGCGAGTTGAAGACCGTGCCGAGCGGGTTGCGCACCTCGTGAGCCATCTGCGCGGCGAGCTCGCCAACGGCGGCGAGTCGCTCCTTCTCCACCAGTCCGCGCTGCGCGTCCGCGAGCTCCAGGTAGCTCCTGCGCAGGTCCTCGACCAGGCGCGCGTTGGCGATGGACACGGACACCTGCCGCGCCACGAGCTCGAGGAAGTCCGTGTCCGAGGCGGTGGGGAGCCGCTCCTTGAAGATGAACAGGTCCGTGAAGCGCTGGAAGACGAGCGCCCCGGTCACGGCCTCGCCGTGCACCGCGATGGGAAGCACCAGCGAGGCGCGCGGCGGCGAGGCGTCCGGCTCGTGGAAGACTCGGGAGGTGAGCTCGGCGAGGCGGCCCGTCGCGCCGCCGGCCGAGACCTCCTCGAGCACCCGCGGGTGTGGATCGAGATCGGCGAGCGACACCAGGGCGCTGGACCCGAGGTGGTCCTCGCTCGAGCCCTCGCGCCCGGGCTGCGTGCGAACGGCGACGAGGCGAAGCTCTCGGGCCTCGGCGAGCCACCCCGCGCCCTGCTCCACGGCGAAGATGTCCATCAAGAGCTCGAGCGCGAGCCGAACGATCTCCCTCGGCGTCAGGCCCCCGGTCGCCAGCGCGAAGGTCCCGAGCTTGCGCAGGCGCCGAAGCTGCTCGTCGAGCGCGCGCTGCGAGACGTACAGGTCGCGCTCGGTGCGCACCAGGTCCTTGAGCTGGTCGTTGAGGGTGTCGAGCCGATGCTCGAGGCCGTCGTCCTCCACGTCAGCTCCCCAGATAAAGGGCGCAGAGCGCGACGGTGAAGTTGTGGAAGTGCGTCTGGTTCGCGACCGGCGCGATCTCGCCGAACGTGTGCAGGCCGAGCCAGGGGACATCGCCGCCGACGGCCTTCTGCACGGGTGAGATCAGCCGCTGCGTGGTGGCCTCGCCGAACATGAGCCGCCCGCGGCCCACGCAGTCGAACTGCAGCATCCCGTCCGGGCGCCGCTCGCGGCGAGCGGCGAGCTCCAGGGCGACAGTCTTGGCGTTGCTGACGATGCGCTCGGGCCGGCGCCGTGCGACGTGGACGCAGGCTCCCTTCTCGAGGCCGCCCGGGAAGAAGAGCGACCCGGTCTCCTTGTCGAGCTCCAGGGGCACGCGGATGACGTAGTCGCCGTAGCCGCGGGCGGTCTGCTCGATGCGCTGCGCGAGGCAAAGGTACGAGATCGAGAGCGCGTCGAGCGAGTCGAGCTCGCCGAGGTACTCTTTGAAGAACGCCCACGCGGGGCGGTCTCCGATCTCGTGCACCCACCCATTTTCCGCGCGGGTGATCTGCTCCTCGAGCGCGAAGGGCTCGCAGCCGTGGCCGACGGCGACCTCGGCGGCCAGATCGCCGGAGAGCACGAGCGCCGTCGCCGCGCCGCTCCGGGGCTGCGCGCCGTCGTACTGGAAGGTCTCGCTGAAGGTGAGCGCATCGCCGGCGCACCCGCCGACGATGGGGAGGAGCCGCTCGAGGCCTTCCTCGAGGCCTCGCACGACGCCGGCGGCGTTGCAACGAAGGCCCTCCGAGAACAGCAGCACGATGCGGTCGTCGCCGGTCCCCGAAGCTCGGATGCGTCGCGCCAGATCGCGACCGCACTCCATCGCGTCTGCGCGTGCGTCGGCGCTGGCGAGCACGCGCGCTCGCAGGCCTTCGGCGGCGACCGCGGTGACGCCGACGACGTGCGATCCCTCGTCGGAGCCGGCGTGGGTGATGACGCCCGCCGCGCTGCAGCCGCTGATCGGCGTACCCGGTGGCACCTCCGCGGCGAGGGCCGCCAGCAGCGCCTGCTGGTCGTACCCCGTCGTGGCGAAGACCAGCAGGAACGCCGGCCGCGTCTCGCCGAGCGGCTCGAGCGCGGCGCGGACCGCCTCTCGCCCGGCGAGCTCCGGTTTGCGATTCCGACTGGTGCCCACACCGACGCGCGCGCTCACGTCCACAACCTTACCGCGTATCTCGCCGGCCGGGGTGACAGCGCGCGGGCGCTGGTGCATGGTTTTCCCCATGCCTACGCTCACGGTGCTCGTCGACGGTGTGCCCATGGCAGAGGCGGAGGCGCGCGCTTTCTGGGGGCGATTCAGCGCCCACATGGAGCTGCACAAAGGCGATCTCGCCGGCTTCGCGAAGGCCGAGGGGTTCGCGAGCGTGAAGCCGGCCCTCGGCCCCGACGGACCCCAGCTTCTGGCGAGCCGCAGCGGCACCCAGGTGCCCTACGCCAACGCGAAGGCCGGTCCCTCGGGATCCAAAGCTGGATCGCCGTCGCACCAGGCGCGCGCGCCAAGACCCCCAAAAAACCGGCAAAAACGTAGGTGATTGCTAACGGATGGGGCGGCCCACAGTTTGCGTCCATACGCGCGCGATGGAGATCGTGTACGCCGCGCACACCGACTCGGGCGTCTTCATGCTCGACGCCGAAGGCGTCTGCCGCTGGGCGGTGGCGCTCCCAGGGCGCACCCAGGAGAAGGTCCCCGAGCGGATCGTGGGCGCCCAGTACGTGGCGACGCTCGATCTCCACGCGGCCGGCGGCCTTGTGGATCTGCCGCGCGTCGGCTGCCCGATGCTCTTCGCCGTGACGGACGAGCGCGGGCGCATCCGCCTGCTCCGCACGCCGCCCGTGGTGCGCTTCGAGGACCGGCGGACCACCATCAAGTCCGGCCCTCCGCCCTTTGGCGACGAGGAGAAGACGCCCGCGGTGCCGGCGCCGGTCTCGACCAAGCCGCTGCCTCTCGTGCGGCCTCCGCAGCAGTCGTTCGCGGGCGCGCTGCCGCCACCCGTGCTGCCGCCGCCCTCGGCGCCTTCCCGAATGACGCCGCTGCCGCCTCCGCCGCGGGCGCGCATCGCGGCTCGCCTCCCCCCGCCTCCGCCGTTTCCCTCGATGAGGCCGCGCCAGCACACCGAGCCGGACGTGGAGCCGCCGATTTCCGAGAACGTTCGGTCCCCGTCCGGGATCCGTCCCGCGATGAATCCTCCGGCCCCGATCTCCGTCCCCGTACGCTTCCGCGCCGGCAACATGTCGGTCAAGCGCCTCGTGCGGGGGAAATAGCGACCTCGACCGCACGAGCTCCGGCTCAGCTGGACGCGCGCGGAAGGTGGCCCTAACCCACCGGGCGGCGGCGGTAAACGGGTGCGCAGTCGTAGACACGACCGGGGCGCCAATGCTACTAGCGCGCCCACCGAATCCCCCATGGTCGCGATCTTTCACGTGACATCCGAACGGCTGTCGAGCGTTGCGGCAGGCGGCGTCAACCTCGACTTCGACGCCACCCTCTTCGTCCAGGTCGGCTTCATGATCCTGCTCTGGGTCGTGCTCAAGCCCGTCCTGTTCGATCCCATGATCAAGCTCTTCGAGGAGCGCGAGAAGCGCATCGAGGGCAACATCAAGAAGGCCCGCCGCATCGACGGCGAGTCGGCCGACGCGAAGGCCCAGTACGACGAGGCGATGGCCACCGCCCGCGCCGAAGGTCAGGCCGCGCGCGAGAAGCTCCGCGCCGAGGGCCTTCGCAAGGAGAGCGATCTCCTGGGCAAGGTCCGCGGCGAAGCTCAGGTTCGCATGGACGAGGTGCGCAAGCAGAAGCAGGCCGAGGTCGCCGCCGTGCGCACCCAGCTCGCCACGCAAGCCCAGACCCTCGCCAAGGACCTGGCGACGCGCGTGCTGGGCCGCGAGGTGTCGCGATGATGATCAAGAAGCTCTTCGCCGCGTGCGCCGTCGTCCTCTCGCTGCTCGCGCCCTTCTCGGTGGCGCGCGCCGCCGGTGCGCTCCAGCCCGAGGGAGCGCCCCAGGTCGAGGCCGAGCCCGCTCATGGCGCCGCCGGTCACGAGGTGGTCGAGGAAGAGGGGCCGCCCGGCGCGATCAACTGGTTCGACCAGCAGGTCCTGAACAACAAGCAGCCGCCGTACCTGGCGCTCGTCTTCAACTTCGCGGTCCTGATCTTCATCTACTACCGCTTCGGCAAGGAGCCGATCGCCAACGCCCTCAAGCAGCGGCGCAACGACATCGGCAAGCAGATCGAGAACGCGGCGCAGATCCTCAAGGAGGCCAAGGGCCGCGCGCGGCGCTACCGAGCGAAGCTCGACAAGGTGAAGGACGACGCCGAGCAGGCCAAGGAGACGCTCGTCTTCGCGGGCAAGGGCGACGCCGCGGACATCGTGCGCAACGCCGACGAGAAGGCCGCGCGCATCAAGCGCGACGCGGAGTTCCTGCTCGAGCAGGAGGGCAAGCAGGTCAAGATCGATCTGCTCCGCGAGACGGTCGAGAAGGCCGCGCGCGATGCCGAGGAGCTGCTCAAGAAGGGCGTGACCGCCGAGGACCAGGAGCGGCTCGCGCAGGCGTTCCTCGACCAGCTCGCGCGCGACTACAAGGAAGGCACGTTCGGAGGGGTCTCGACATGATCGCCGCCCACGTCTCGAGGCGCTACGCGCGCGCGCTGCTCCAGCTCGGCGAGGCCTCGCAGAGCCTCGATTCGCTCGTCGACGAGATATCGCGCGTCGCGCAGGCGTACGAAACCAGCGAGGATCTGCGCAACGTCGGGGACAACCCGAACGTCCCGCTCGCAGCGAAGAAGGCGATCCTCGGCGACCTGTGCCAGAAGCTCGGGCTCGGGCCCACGGCGAAGAACACCATCATGCTCCTCGGCGACCGCCGCCGGCTTCGTCTGCTGCCCGAGATCGCCACCTTGCTGCGCGAGATGAACGACTCCAAGAAGGGCCTCGTCCGCGTGGAGGTCACCGTGGCCGCCTCGCTGAGCGACGGCTTCTACACGCGCCTGCAAGGCACCCTCGAGACGATCACGAAGAAGCAAGTGATCCTCGACAGGAAACAGAACCCGGCCCTCATCGGCGGCGTCGTCTTGCGCATCGGGGACATGGTCCTCGACAGCTCGCTCAAGACCCGCCTCGAGGGCCTCAAGAACGCATTGCTCCCCAACTGAACCGGATCGAGACACACCCATGCAACTGCGCGCCGAAGAGATCTCCGAGATCATCAAGAAGAACATCCAGAACTACGAGAAGGCCACGCAGACGATGGAGACCGGCACGGTCATCAGCGTCGGCGACGGCATCGCGCGCATCTACGGCCTCGAGGGTGCGCAGAGCGGCGAGCTGCTCGAGTTCCCCGGCAACCTGATGGGCCTCGTGCTCAACCTCGAGAGCGACAACGTCGGTTGCGCGCTCTTCGGCGAGTCGAGCCACATCAAGGAAGGCGACATCGTCAAGCGCACGGGCCGCATCATGGACGTGCCCGTCGGCGAGGCCGTCGTCGGCCGCGTCGTCAACGCGCTCGGCATCCCCGTCGACGGCAAGGGCCCGATCGAGACGCCGCACCGCCGCCGCGTCGAGATCAAGGCGCCCGGCATCGTGTGGCGCCAGCCCGTCAAGGAGCCGCTCCAGACGGGCATCAAGGCCATCGACTCGATGGTCCCGATCGGCCGCGGCCAGCGCGAGCTGATCATCGGCGACCGGCAGACCGGCAAGACGGCCGTCGCGATCGACACGATCATCAACCAGAAGGGGCAGGGCGTGTACTGCTTCTACGTGGCCATCGGCCAGAAGCAGTCGACCGTGGCGAGCGTCGTCGACAAGCTCGCGCAGTTCGGCGCGATGGAATACACGACGGTCGTCACCGCCGGCGCGAGCGAAATGGCGCCGCTGCAGTACATCGCGCCGTACTCGGGCTGCACGATGGCGGAGTACTTCCGCGACACGGGCCGCCACGCGCTCTGCGTCTACGACGACCTCTCCAAGCAGGCCGTCTCGTACCGCCAGCTCTCGCTGCTGCTCCGTCGCCCGCCGGGCCGCGAGGCGTACCCGGGCGACGTCTTCTACATCCACTCGCGCTTGCTCGAGCGCGCGGCGAAGATGGCGAACATCTGGTTCGTCGTGAAGAAGGGCACCAAGGTGCCGCCGGGCGACCACCACTTCCGTGGCGTTGACGGCAAGATCCACGTCGGCGACGTGGGCCACGAGGCGGCCGAGAAGGAACTCAAGGAGCGCACCGCCAAGGGCGAGAGCGACCTCGTCATCGAGAAGGACCCGCACTCCGGCGGCTCGCTGACGTCGCTCCCGGTCATCGAGACGCAGGCCGGCGACGTGTCGGCGTACATCCCGACCAACGTCATCTCGATCACCGACGGTCAGATCTTCCTCGAGAGCGATCTATTCTATTCGGGCGTCCGCCCCGCCATCAACGTCGGCATCTCGGTGTCGCGCGTCGGCGGCAGCGCCCAGGTGAAGGCTATGCGCTCCGTCGCCGGCACCCTGAAGCTCGACCTCGCGCAGTACCGCGCCATGGCGGCGTTCGCGCAGTTCGCGAGCGACCTCGACGCGGTCACACGCAATCAGCTCGAGCGCGGCGCGCGCCTCGTCGAGCTCCTCAAGCAGCCGCAGTACCAGCCGCTCACGGTCGAGAAGCAGGTCGTGTCCATCTTCGCCGGCACGCGCGGCTACCTCGACAACCTCCCCGTCGACCAGATCGCCAAGTACGAGCACGAGATGCTCGCCTTCATCGAGGGCAAGCACCCGCAGATCCTCGAGACGATCAAGACGAGCAAGGTCCTCGACAAGGACACCGAGGAGAAGCTCGCCAAGGCCCTCGAGACGTTCGCCAAGGGCTTCGGCAAGGGCGCCGAGGCGGACGGCGGCGCAGGCGGCGAGGAAGAGCCCAAGCCCGAGAAGCCGAAGAAGAAGAAGAAGGCCAAAGAGGGCGGCAAGGAAGAGGCGGCCTAGAGCCATGCCGTCGCTGAAGACCATTCGCAAGCGGATCGCGAGCGTCAAGTCGACGCAGAAGATCACGCGCGCGATGAAGATGGTCGCGGGGGCGAAGCTGAACCGCGCCCAGCAGCGCATCACCGCCCTGCGACCCTACGCCGTGAAGACCGCCGAGATGGTTCGCTCGGTCGCGCGCGCGACCGTCGAGGAGGTCGAGGACGCGCAGGACGGCGGGCAGCTAGGCGCAGGTCCCGCTGCCGGCCAGCCTCACCCGCTCATGGTGCGTCGGCCGGAGCGCAACGTGCTGATGCTCGTGATCACGGCCGATCGCGGCCTCTGCGGCGCGTTCAACACGAACGTGGGCAAGGCGGCCGAGGCGGCGTGGCACGAGCACGAGGCCCAGGGCCGAAACGTGCAGTTTGCGACCATCGGCCGCAAGGGTCGCGACTACCTCGCCCGGCGCCAGGGCAAGATGCTCCACCACTTCCAGCGCGGTCGGGAGGACGTGTCGCTCGAGCTCGCGGGGAACATCGCGCGCTGGCTCATCGATCGCTACAGGGCCGCGGAGTTCGACGCGATCTACGTCGTCTTCAGCGAGTTCAAGAGCCCGATCACCCAGAAGCCGGTGGTCGATCGCCTGCTGCCACTCTCGGTTTCGGATACCAAGCCCGCGCCCGAGGGCGGCGCGGACGAGCAGGCCCTGACCTATCTGTTCGAGCCCAACAAGGACCGCGTGCTGGACCGACTCGCGCCGATGTACATGGAAATCAGCATGTACCGCGCCCTGCTCGAGAACCAGGCGGGCTTCTTCGGCGCGCAGATGACGGCGATGGACGCGGCGACGCGCAACGCGAAGGACGCCATCGCGCGCTACACGCTCCAGTACAACCGCGCGCGCCAGGCCGCGATTACCAAGGAGCTCATGGAGATCATCGGCGGCGCCGAGGCCCTCAAGGACTGACCCGACCCCGAGGGCGGGGCGGGGCACAAGTCGCCGTTTCGCGAAAGTCACTGGACGATCGCGACCGGATGTCGATATACGCTCGCTCGGCGAAAGGCGGGTAGCGATGCGTGGATCGACCTTGCTTCTGGTGTTCGTGGGCATCACGGCGACGCCGCTGTGGGCGCGCGCGCAGAGCGCGGACGACGAGGCCAAGAAGGAGTTCGCCTCGGGGACGAAGGCCTTCTCGACTGGCAAGTTTGGCGAGGCCGCGCAGGCCTTCGAGGCCGCCGCATCCATCAAGCCGAACGGCGTGGCCCTCTACACGGCGGCGCTCGCGTGGGAGCAGGCCTCGAGCCCCGACCGCGCGGCGGACGACTACGGGCGCGCGCTCGACCTGCCGGGCTCAGGGCTCGATGCCCAGCAGCAGTCGACCGCGCGCGAGCGGCTCGCGTCGCTCGAGAAGACCCTCGGGACGATCGTGCTGAGCGGGCCCGAGGGCACGCGCGTCCGCATCGACGAGCTGAGCGAGGCGACGGTGCCGGTGCGTCTGCACGCGACGGCCGGCACGCACTCGCTCTCGGTCCAGCTGGCGGGCAAGCCCGCGGAGAAGCGCGACGTGCTGTTCGTCGCGGGCCAGGCGAAGAACGTCGACCTGACGCCGGTCGCGGCCCCGAAGTCGCCGCCGCCGGCTCCCGCCGCCGATGCCTCGCCCGTGGTGCAGGTCGCGTCGCTGAAGCTGCTGCTCGAGAAGAAGATCATCAGCCAGGACGAGTACGACAGCGCGATGCGCGACATCGCGAGCACGGCCGGGCTCAAGGCCGCCGGCGACACGACGACCCTCGTCGTCGGCAAGTTCGCGACGACGATCTACGGTTTCGTCGAGGCGGATGCGATCCACGACTCGACCGAGGGCCTCAACGACTTGCAGGGCAACACCCAGATCGCGCGCAACGAGACCTTCGCCGGCCAGCACGGGCAGCTGCTCGGCTCGGTCCGCAACTCGCGCCTGGGCATCCGGATCAAGGCGCCCGAGTTCCACAGCGTCCGCGTCAGCGGGCAGTTCGAGATGGACTTCCTCGGCAACCAGCCCGCCGTCGGGTATCCGCCGGGTTCGGGCGTCTCCGAGGGCTCGTTCTGGTCCAACGCGGGGCTACGCGAGCGCCACATCAACCTGAAGGTCGAGACGCCCGTCCTCGACTTCCTCTTCGGCCAGTACTGGGCCCTGTTCGGCTGGCAGCCGTACTTCCACATCAACACCGTGGACCTGCAGGGCGTGCCGACCGAGGTCTACTCGCGCCGCCCGCAGATCCGCCTCTCCAAGACGATCAAGACCGATCCGGTCAACGTCGAGATCGCCGCTGCAGCGCTCAACCCGCCGCAGCGCGCCTCCGAGGCGCCCGAAGGCCAGGCGGGCCTGCGCCTGACGTTCAACCACTGGAAGGGCAAGCGCACGGACGGATCGACGGGTACCGCCATCGAGCCCGCCTCGCTCGGCGTCTCCGGCGACATCAAGTACATCAAGGTCCCCGTCTTCCCGTCCGCGAGCACGACCACCGACCTCGTGGGTACAGCGGTCTCGTTCGACGCGTTTTTGCCGATCCTCCCGGCGCGCGACGAAGGCAAGTCCGGCAACAACCTCACCCTCACCGGCAACTTCGCCATGGGCTACGGCATGGCGGACCAGTACACCGCGTTCACGGGGGGCGTGACGTTCCCGTCTTCGGGCACCCCGCCGACGTACCCGCAGAACGTCGACAACGGGATCGTCACCTTCGACTCCGCCGGCAACCTTCACTACGTCCTGTGGTACGTGGGCAACGCGGGGCTGCAGTACTACTTCCCCGGCGTCGGCGGGAAGATCTGGGTGAGCCTCAACTACGGCCACGCGGAGTCGCCGAACACCGCCGAGCTCGGAAACCCTGCGAAGGTCCGGTCCTCGCTCGACTGGATCGACGGCAACCTATTCGCCGATCCGGTCCCTGGCTTGCGCCTCGGGTTGGGCTTCGGGCGGACCTACGACAACTACGGCGACGGCCAGACGGCGGTCAACGACCGCGTACAAGGCTCCGCGTTCTTCATCTTCTGACCCAGGCCACGTGCTCGAGATCTTCGTCGGCCCCTCGGGGTCGACGAGCTCGCCGTAGTCGCGAACGGTCGTGGCCGCCTTGCCGAGCAACGGCGCAGGGTAGAAGCCGAGCAGGACGAGGACCGCGACGAGCGGCAAGATGGCGCCGAGCTCGGCGGGCCTGAGCTCGGGCACGTGCCCTCCGAAGGGCGCGAGCGTCTCGCCGCCGCGGAGGCGCTCGGGCAGGCGGCCGCGGACGACCGCGAGCAGCGGAGAGGCCATGGCGCTCGCGGCGAGGATCGCGGCCGCGGCGGCGCCGAGGGCGAGGCCCGGCTCGCGCGGGACGAGGCCGAGCGTGACGAGCCACGCGCCCCAAAAGGTCGCGCAGCCGGGCATCGCGCCGACGGCGAGCACGGCCACCGCCAGCGACGCGGCGAGCACGGGCGCCTCGACGCCCAGACCGCGCAGCTCGCGGACGACGAGCGTGCCGGTGCGCTCGTGAAGCGCGCCGAGCGCGAGGATGGCGACCGCCCCTGCGGCACCGGAGGTCGCGGCTCCTTCGACGAAGCCCAGCACGCCCTCGGGCGTGAGCGAGCAGGAGCCGAGCAGGGCGAGGCTCGAGCTGGCCACCACCCCGAAGCCGACCGTGCGCAGCAGATCGCGCTGGCCCATCGCCGCGAGCGCCGCGTAGAGCGCGCCTGCGCAGGCCACGGCCCCGAGCACCGGCGCCGCCCACCGCACGCTCTCCGGCAGGACTCCGACGTCGACGCGCAGCCAGCCGAGCAACGCCGCGCGAGAGAGGCCGGCGACGAGCATGGCCGAAACCGCCGGCGGGGCGCTCGCGAGGACCGGGCCCAGCCACGAGTGCAGCGGGACGACCCCCGCGACCAGCGCGAGGCCGACGAACGACGCGACGAGCGTCGCCTTCACCAGCGGCATCCCGAACAGCGTGACGTGCTTGCCGACGTAGCTCACGCGCGCAAGCTCGGGGATCGCCCAGGAGCGCATCGCGCTCGAGCCGTCGACGAGGAACGTGCGGTCGCCGTTCTGGTGCAGGGCCGCGAGCGCGACCGCGACGAGCGCGAGGCCCGAGCCGCACGAGACGAGCATGCGCCCGGCCGCGGCCCGCGAGCCCTCGCGGCCGAAGAGTCCCAGGAGCAAGTAGGCCGCCGCGAGCGCCACGGCCTGCTGACCGTCGGCGCCTCGGTGGACGCCGCGGCCTGGTGGTTCATCACCGGTGAGCGCTCCTGCCAGGCGCAGCTGTTGGCCATGG
>DATIQP010000100.1:0-2737 GCA_035470765.1 Polyangiaceae bacterium
GAGCTATGGGCCCGCATGTGTCGTGCTTGCGAGCGCCGCGGAACGGGCGCTGGCTCGAGTCGATCCGGTGGCGGCGCGCACGGGCTGCTGAGCACGGGCCGGAAAGGTAGCTTATGGGGCGATTTCTCGCAATGCCGGCGCGGGGCTTTTTCAGCGAGGGTCGAGAGCCTCAACGGGCCGCGCATCGCAGCAGGCGGAGCCGCGCCCGCTCCGCCCCGGCGGGGGCCGCCACGGCCAGGATACGCAGCGAAGCGGGAGCGACAGAAGGGATCACCCCGAGCGGGCGCGCTCCGTCGAGGGCCGGCTCGAACGCGGTCGGGCTATCGCCGAGCAGGCTCGAACGGCCGCGTTCGCTCGGATCCGAGAAGAGCAACACGCTCGGCGAGCCAGGAAACAGCGCTGGTGCTCCACGGCCGACGTGCTCCGCGATGGTGATGGACGGCGCGGGGCTACCGTTTCTGACGGCGACGAGCAAGAGCTTGCCCCCCTGCCCCGCCCCGAGCTCGACGCCATCCGTCGCGATGAGGTCGAAGTCGACTCCGTGAGGAGCCTCGTTCATGACTTGCGGACGGGACACCACGTCGTACGTGGCGATGGCGCCGGACTCGGCCGTGAGGTTCGTCGCGGGGCCGGCGGGTCGGCCGTCCGGGCCTGTGGGCTGCATCGCAACCCAGACGTGCTCCGGGTCCTGCCCCGGGCCTTCGGGGAGAGCCGCCGCGTCGGACTTGGGCAGCGCCCGGTGCGAGGCGTAGAGCACGACGGGGCCCGCCGCGCCGGGCGCGAGGCGCGGCGTGTCGGCGTCCGCGCCGGCGGGCGAGACGCGCACGGGCTCCGCCGGCTTCGCGCCCGCGACGAGAGACGTGACGAACACCGCGCTGCCCTCTTCGGCCGGAGCGTCCCACGCGACGAGCACACGGCCGGAGCCGGCGAGCGCATCGAACGCGAGCGAGTCGTCGGCCGGTTCCGGCGCAAGCTCTGCAGCAGGGGAGGACGGCGCCGCGAGATCGCGCAGCACCAGCCGGAGCCTCTTGGACACGTCCCTCTCGTAGCCCACGCTGAACGCCTTGTCCCCGGCGATGAGCGGCATCGGCGGAGGAACCTCGCCCACGGCGGGGGCGAGATCGACGAAGCGTACTTGCGCGTTCGGCTGCGCCACATCCAGCTCGGCGATCGCCGCCTGGCCGTCATGGCGCGCGCCGACGAGCGCCCGCGTGCCCTGCAGCGTCATTCGACCGAGCTCGACGTCGGTCCCCTGCACCGCGATCTCTCGCTCCAGCACGCAGCGCGACGGAACTTCGCCCGAGGCCGGCGCGGCGTCGAGGCTGGGCGAAGGGTCGTCGCCCTGCGGCTCGGGCGCGGCGCACGCCCGGCTGCACCCCACGCACAAGAGCAGCGACGCCAGCGCGGTGCGCGCAAAGAGCTTCATCGCGAGACGAAGCCGTCGATGACCTCGAGGGCGAGCTCGTAGCGCTCGAGCGGGGGCATGACGTACGCGCCGGCGACCTTGTCCTTCACGGCGTGGAGCATCTCGCGGGCGATCGCGACGCCCTCCTTGCGCGCTGCGGGCCCGCTGCCCGCCTTGCGCATGCGCTCGCGGACGGACTCGGGCACCTGCATCCCCGGCACCTCGTTGTGCAGGAACTCCGCGTTGCGGTGGCTCGCGAGCGGCAGCACGCCGACGAGGACCGGCAGGCCGAGCGGCGCGATGTCGTTCAAGAAGCGGCTCAGCAGCTCCGGATCGTAGACCGGCTGCGTCATCACGAGCTCGGCGCCGGCCTCCTTCTTCTGGTGCAGGCGCGACAGCTCGCGCTCGTAGTTGAGCGCCGCGGGCTCGGCGCCGGTCGCGAGCACGAAGCGCGTCCCGGTCCCGATGGGTTTGCCGGCGGGGTCGACACCGTGGTTGAGGCGAGAGGCGAGCTTGAGCAAACCGATCGAATCGAGATCGTAGACGGGCGTCGCGTCGGGGAAATCGCCCATCTTCGGCGGGTCGCCCGTGATGATGACGAGGTTGCGGACGCCGAGCTCGTGCGCGGCGAGCAGGTGCGCGAGCGAGCCGAGCAGGTTCCGATCACGGCCGCAGACGTGGAGGATGGTCTCCATGCCGAGCTCTTGCTGGATGCGAGCCGCCATCGCGAGGTTGCCCATGCGAGCCTGCGCGCGCGCGCCGTCGGCGATGTTGACCACGTCGACGCCGCCGGCCTTGAGCATCTTCGCCGCCGCGAGCTGCTTGCCGAGGTCGACCCCGATGGGCGGGTTGACCTCCACCGAGACGACGAAGCGCTTGCCGACCTTCGCGCCGAGAGCGCTCCGCTCCGCGAGCGGGGGCGGCGGGTTGCCGCCGAGGACGAGAGCAGGTGGTGTCTCGCTGTCCTTGTCGCGCCCCGCGGTGTCCTCGTCGCGGCCGGAGTCGGCGCCGACCATGCGCGCAGCCGCGGCGATGCGTTTGATGTGCTCGGGCGTCGTGCCGCAGCAGCCGCCCACCATCTTCACGCCGAGCTTGAACAACCTCCGCGCGTAGACGCCGAAGTACTCGGGCGTCGACACGTAGACGAGCCGTTCGTCGACCCGGCGTGGCAGCCCAGCGTTCGGCACCGCGCTCACGGGCACACCGAGCGCGAGCATCGGCTCGACCGCCGAGAGGACGCCCATCGGGCCCTCGGAGCAGTTGATGCCGATGACGTCCGCGCCCCAGTCGATCATCATCTTGCCGATGTCGCCCGAGGTCTTGCCGTCGGCG
>DATIQP010000101.1:0-18238 GCA_035470765.1 Polyangiaceae bacterium
CGCCCGTCTGGCAGGAGGGGGCCGCTGGAGCGTGCGCGTCATCCGCGTCGTGCCCCGAGTCCGACGCGCCGTCCGCAGGACCGGAATCGGGCTCGGCGTCGGGCAGGTTGCCGCCGTCCGCCTCCGGGACTTGGGGCCCGCTCGCATCGCTCGACGAGCACGCAACGCCCATCCACGCCAAGGCGAACATGATCGGGAAACGCGGATGGGCCATGGGACTCGAGGCCGAGCAACAGCCATGCCGAGGTCACGAGGACGCGATAAACCCTCCCTCCGTGAAGTCTGCACGTCGAGACGTCGCCGCGCGCTCGCGAGACGTCGCGAGGGACGCGCCACGTCGCGAGGGGCGTGGAGGCTGCATGCCCCTTCGCAACGACGCTCCCTCGCGCCGCACCCCTCTCTCGCCCGAGCCCCGCGGCGGCGAAGCCCTCAGCGGCGAGCGCCCCCCCACGCGTTCCTCTTCCACGCGCAAGGGACTCGCGTCTCCCCGACATCTCGTCCCCTCGGCGTCGGCGAGGGCAGTGCCCGGTTAACGCGGGGCCGACGCCGTGAGGGGACGCGCCGCGCGCAGGCGGCACGCGCAAGGCCGCGCGCAGGCGCCCAGCCCCCCGCGTGACCCGCGGCGCCGAGCACGGCCGAGCATGCCGCCGAGCACGGCGCCAGGGGAGCATCCATTTTCTTGGCCCTTTTCTCCCGTTCCCGTACCGGTGGGCGAGCAAGCATTGCGCGTCCCTCGAGAGAGGCGCTCGGCGGTCGCGCTCAAAGCTCCCTCAGGAGGAAGGTCGGTCATGAGCTTCAGCATCGAGTTCGCGGATGAATCCCAGGAGTACCAGGCGCGCATCAAGGTGATTGGCTGCGGCGGCTCCGGCGGGAACGCGGTCAACACGATGATCAACTTCGGCCTCGAGGGCGTGGAGTTCATCGTGGTCAACACCGATGCGCAGGCGCTCAACGCCAACGCGGCGGCGACCAAGCTCGCCATCGGCCAGAACGTGACCAAGGGCCTCGGCGCCGGCGCCGACCCCGAGAAGGGCCGCAAGGCCGCCCTCGAGGACGTCCAGAAGATCAAGGAGATGGTCAGCGGGGCCGACATGGTGTTCATCACCGCCGGCATGGGCGGCGGCACCGGCACCGGCTGCGCCCCCGTCGTCGCGCAGCTCGCCAAGGAAGAGGGCGCGCTCACCGTCGGCGTCGTCACCAAGCCCTTCCTCTTCGAGGGCCGCCAGCGCGCGCGCCGCGCCGAGATCGGCCTGGCCCAGCTCGCCGAGCACGTCGACACGCTCATCACCATCCCGAACCAGAAGCTGCTCCTCCTCGGCGACGACGACCTCACCTTCATCGACGCCTGCCGCAAGGCGGACGAGGTCCTCTTCCAGGCCGTCAAGGGCATCAGCGACCTCATCACCCAGAGCGGCATCGTCAACGTCGACTTCGCCGACGTGAAGACCGTCATGAGCAACATGGGCCGCGCGCTCATGGGCACCGGCATCGCCAAGGGCGCCTCGCGCGCGCGCGTCGCTGCGGAGATGGCCATCCAGTCGCCGCTGCTCGACGACATCTCGGTCGAGGGCGCGACGGGCGTGCTCATCAACATCGTCGGCGGGCCCGACATGAAGATGCGCGAGATCCAGGAGGCCGCCTCGCTCGTCCAGGAGCAGGCCCACGAGGACGCCAACATCATCTTCGGCGCCAGCATCGACGAGAGCCTCGGCGAGAACGTCAAGGTCACCGTCATCGCGACCGGCTTCGACAGCGCCGAGCGCATGGCCGAGAAGGAGCACGCCGCGCGCATGGCCGCCGCGCCCCCGCAGACCATCCCCTCGCAGCAGCTCCGCGCCTTCGCCGCTCCGGCGTCCGGCGCCCGCGCCGCGCAGGCGGCCACCTCGCGCGACGAGAACGCCCAGGTCTTCGCCCCGCGCCGCACGGCCCACGCCGCCGAGGCCCGCGCCGCGAGCCAGCCGCGCCTGCCCATCCGCGAGCGCGCGCAGAGCTTCCCCGAGCTCGATCACGACTGGGACGTGCCGGCGTTCTCGCGCAAACAACAATAACGAGCTCGTCATCTCCGGTTGGGCCGCCCCGGGCTGAAGCCCGGGGCAGGCAAAGACCCCAGCCTGTAGACCCAACTCAAGCCCGCCGTTGGCGGGCTCTCATCTGGGCACCCGCTCGGGAGTCCGCCGAAGGCGGACTTGAAGTGAGATCCTTGTCGAGGTCTTCGCCTGCCCCGGGCTTTGGCCCCGGGTGGCCCAGATCAATTACACTTGTCGGTCCACGTGGCCCCGCACGGCGCGCCCGCGTCGACCGTGGGGCCGACGTTGCCCAGCACCGCGGGCGAGGCCTCGAAGCCCAGCCCCATCGACACGGCGTTGCACTGCCCGCCCTGGTTGTCGAACTGCGGGTCCGCGTTGATGTCGGTGTTGGCGCAGATGACGGCCTTCACGAACTGGTAGGTCGTGTCGGTCCCGCAGAGCCACCCGCCGTCGAGGGTCGGATCGGGGACGTGCTGCAAGCTCGGGAGAAACCGCGCCGGGTCCCAGCGCCCGCCGAGCAAGCCCGTCATCTTCACGAGCGACGTCCCGTTCATCTGCAGATCGGCGACGATGCGGCCGCTGACGAGCTCGATCGTCACCGGGTTGGTGTACGCGCTGCCGACGATGATGGGGAAGTTGAGCGACGCGACGAGCTTGCTGCCCACGACGTAGGCGTTGTTCGTGAAGTACGGGCCGGACGCCGACCCCGGGTCCACCGTCCAGCGATCGGTGCCGTCCCACTTGGGCGCGGCAGGGTAGCTCTCGTAGCCGAGCGAGCCGTACACGGTCACCGTGACCACCGCGTCGTCGGCCTTGCCGTTGTAGTCCGAGATCTTGATGAGCGCGCCCGACAGGCCCGTCTGCACGGCGTTGTTGAGGTTGCTCTCGCTGGTGAGGTTCGTCTCCTCGAAGATGTGCCGCGCGTAGTTGTCGATGCCGCCCTCGTCGTCGCACGTCTGCTGGCTGCCGCTGTGGGTGCACGACTCCGCCTGCGGGCACGTGCACGTCTTGTCGAGGTTGAAGCCGTAGTACGGGCCGCCGTCCGTGCTGCCCAGCATGATCCTGGAGAGCGCGGCGGTGATGACGACGCTGTCGCTCCCGCTCGAGGTCAACGAGGAAGGAGGGGGCGGCACGTCCGGCTGCTGGCACGGGTCGACGGCGGCCTCGCCCCCGGTGTCGGGCGTCCCCACGTCGGGGACGTAGACCTTCCGATCGTCGATCCCTGCGATGAGCTGGCAAGCCGCGAGCCCGCCGACTCCCGCAAGCAAAGCAAGGACCATCCCTCGCCCGCGGTGCCGGCCGGGGGCCGGGCCGCACAGATCGCTGACCCTGCGACGCATGGACGCCACTATCGTACACGATGCGCCAGGAAAACGCGCGCAAGGTTGCCGGCAAGCTCCTTGCAACGTACTCTCGTGGTGCGATGACGATGAGTGCCGTCACGCCCGACCAGAGCCCTGTCCGGGAAGGCGAAGTGTTGGCGGGGAGATATCGCGTCGAGCGCGTTCTCGCCGTCGGCGGCATGGGCGTGGTCGTCGCCGCCAAGCACGTTCAGCTCGGGCACCGCGTCGCGGTGAAGGTCCTGACGCACAACGCCGGCTCGTCGCAGTCGAACGCACGTTTCCTCACCGAGGCGAAGGCGTCGGCGCTGCTCCGGAGCGACCACGTCGTGCACGTCTCGGACGTCGGCACGCTCGACAGCGGGCAGCCGTTCATGGTCATGGACCTGCTCGAGGGGGCCGACCTGGCCGAGGTCCTCGACAAGGAAGGCAAGCAGCCGATCGCCCAGGCCGTCGACTACGTCCTGCAAGCGTGCGAGGGCCTCGCCGAGGCTCACGCCGCGCGCATCGTGCACCGCGATCTGAAGCCAGGGAATCTGTTCCGCTCGCTCCGGCCCGACGGGACCGAGATCATCAAGGTGCTCGACTTCGGCGTCTCCAAGGCGCACTCGCAGGACGTGCGCGCCGAGGGCACGGTGACCACGACCGACGCCGTCTTCGGCTCGCCGCTCTACATGTCGCCCGAGCAGATGCAGAGCGCGACCACCGCCGACGAGCGCAGCGACATCTGGTCGATCGGCGTGGTGCTCTACGAGCTCTTGACGCGGCACATGCCGTTCGAGGCCGAGAGCATGGCGGGGCTCGCGATCAAGATCGCGATGGAGCCGCCCATCCGCCTGCTGAGCGTCCTGCCCGAGGCGCCGCCCGAGCTCGAGGCCGTCATCTTCAAGTGCCTCGCGAAGAACCCGCAGGAGCGCTACCAGAACGTCGCCGAGCTCGCCGCCGATCTCGAGCCCTTCGCGCCGAGCTCGCGCCCGCACGTCGAGCACATCCAGCGCCTCGTCTTCGGCACGACGAACCCGCCGCGCAACGTGCCGTCGGCGCCGTCGCTGCGCCGGCTCGTTGCCACGGGCGCCGAGACGCTCGGCCCGCTCGACGCGGGCGACTCGAGCGCGCACGCGGTCGTCGCGCCGCACAAGAGGCGCGCGCTGCCGCTGGCGGTCGGCCTCCTCATCGTGGCCGCGATCGGGACCGCCGGGGTCTTCCTCGTCAAGCGCGGTGCGCAGGGCTCGACCGCCGAGACTGCGCCGCCGACTCACGGCGTCGCCACGACGCTCGCCCCGCCGTCCGCCGGTCCGAGCGTGGCGATCGCCCCGCCGCCGACAGCCGAGAGCGCGACGACCGCCGTGACCGCGACGACGCCAACCGCGTCCGAGGCGCCGACGCACCGGCCGGCCCATACCAGCAGACCCGCGCACCACCCGCCCGTCGTCGCGACGAGCGTCGAGCCCGTTCACACCGCCGCGGCGACGAGCTCGGCGGGAATCATCACGGGGATTTCGCGTGATCGGAAATAGGCTCGCCGCCGCGCTCGCGCTCGCCGCGGTCGTGGCCTTCGCGCCGCGGTCGTGGGCGGACGCGCCGTCCTCCAACACGGCGCTCGCCCAGACGCTCTTCGACGACGCGGTGAAGCTGATGGATCAGGGGCGCTTCGACGAGGCGTGTCCGAAGCTCGCCGAGAGCCAGCGGCTCGACCCGGGTGGCGGCACGCTGCTCAACCTCGGCTTCTGCCGGGAGAAGGAAGGCAAGCTCGCCTCGGCGTGGGCTGCCTACGACGAGGCGCTGAGCCAGGCGATCAAGGACGGCCGCAAGGATCGCGAGACCACCGCGCGGGTGCACGTCACCGATCTCGAGGGCAAGCTCGCGAAGCTCGAGGTCGACGTGCAGCCGGGCGCCCGCGCGACCCCGGGCCTCGAGGTGCGCCTCGACGGCACGCCCGTGCGCCAGGCCGCTTGGGGCATGCTCACGCCGATCGACCGCGGTTCCCACGCGATCGTGGTGACGGCGCCGGGCAAGCGCGAGTGGAAGACCCAGGTGACGGTGGAGGCGGACGGCACGGTGCAGCACGTGTCCGTCCCGCCGCTCGCGGACGCGCCGGTCGCGACGGTGCCGGGTGCCGAGCGCCACGGCCCCGGTCAGACGATCGCCGCGTGGGTCACGGGCGGGGCCGGCGTGGTGCTGCTCGGCGTCGGCATCACGGCCGGCGCGCTCGCCATCGACTACCGCGGCCAGAGCAACGCGCAGTGCCCGAACAACCAGTGCACACAGAAGGGCGTCGACCTCAACGAGCAGGCCAAGACCTGGGCGTGGGTCTCGGACTTCACGATCGGCTTCGGCGTGGCCGCGGTGGGCGCGGGCGTCGTGCTCCTGCTCACCGCGCCGAAGGCCGTGAAGACGGGCGCGCGCGTCCTGCCGATGGTGGGCCGCGACGGCGGCGGCCTCGCGCTGAGCGGCTCGTTCTAGGAGCGCATCGTGGAGACCGTCGCGCGGCTGCGACCCCTCGTGGATGCCCTGATCGCGGCGGTGTTCGACTCGCGAGCGCACACTGCGAGCGCGACGCGACGTGCAGCCGGCGAAGGGAAGCTGGACGATCCCAAGCTCTCGTCCTACGTCGAGAAGGTGCGGGCGGGTGGATACCGGATCGCCCCCTCGGACGTCGACGCCCTGCGCGCCGCAGGTCTCAATGACGACGCCATCTTCGAGATCACGGTCGCGGCGGCCCTCGGCGAGGGGCTGCGGCGTCTGCGCGCCGGCCTTCGCGTGCTCGGCCTCGAGCCCTGACCCATGCGTCTTCCTTCCTACGAGCGTGGAGACGGGCTCCGCCATCGGCTCTTCATCGCGATGACGCGCCTCTTCGGCGCCGAGATCGACGACGTAGGCAAGACGGCCATGAAGCGGCCTGCCTTCTTCGGCGCGCCGTTGCTCCGACTCGCGCAGGCGATCCTGCGCGGCCCTTCGGCCTGGACGGTCGGCGAGCGCGAGCTGTTCGCGGCCGTAGTCTCTCGAGCCAACGACTGCCCGTTCTGCGTCGGCACGCACTCGGCGATCGCCGCTGGCGCGATCGGCTCGGATGCCTTCGCGGCGTGGGAGGACGGACGCTACGGAGCTCGCGTCACCGCGGCGTGCCGCTTCGTGGAGAAGCTGACCCGAGAGCCCGAGTCCCTCGGTGACGACGACGTCGCGAGCGCCCGACGAGCCGGTGTCGAGGACGCGGCGCTCGTCGAGGCCGTGTACGTCGCGTTCTTCTTCAACGTGATCAACCGAATCGCGAACGCCCTCGAGTTCACGCATCGCTCCGACGTCGATCGCCTCCGCGGCGCGTCGATGCTGCGCCGTCTCGGATACCGCCTGCCAGGCTTTCTGATGCGGTGACCCGTTGCCTACGAGAGCAGCTCGACGGGCGTCTCGAGCGCCGAGGCCTCGCGCAACACCGTCGAGCACCCCTCGGACTCGGACGCGAAGACGAGGGCGTCGGCGGCGGCGAGGTAGGCGAGGGCCTCGTCGCGCGGGAGCTCGCCCACGAAGCGTGCGTCGACGCCGCGCCGCCTCGCGTGTCGTTCGAGCGAGCGCCGCTCCGGGCCGTCGCCCACGACGACGAGCAAGCCCCCGTCGGCCGCGACCCGGTCGATGGCGCGGTCGACCCGCTTGCTCGGCACCAGCCTACCCACGCTGACGCGGAACGAGCCGAGCTCGCGCTTGAGCGCGGTCGCGCGCGCGCGCACGTCGGGCAGCTCGAACGCGGCCGGCCGCACCTCGGCGATGTGGGCCACGCGACGCGCGAGCTCCGGGCGCAGCGAGGCCGCGAGCGCATCGAGCAGCGGGGTCGAGACGAACCGCCACACGCGCGCGCGCGCCGCGAGCGTCGAGGCGATCGCGTGGCGCAGCGGCGAGGGGAGCTTCACGAGCAGGCGCACGTCGCTTCCGTGGGAGACGACCTCGAGGGGGGCGGAGGCCGGCGCGACCGGCCACGCCGACGGCACGGCCCAGTGGGAGATGACGCGATCGAAGGATTCTCGACGCAGCGCAGCGTGAGCTCTCCAAGCCCACGCCGCGGCCGAGGCGAGCCGCGGAGGAAAAGCGGCGATCCTCGCGAGCGCACCCGGCGGGCCGAACGCGCTCGCGCCGCCGAGCCGCACGACCTCGACCCTGTCATCGAAAAAATCCGCGCGAGCTGTCGCGTCGGTGGTTATCGAAGGTGTGTAGACCACGACGCGGGCACCACCGCGCGCGAGCTCGACCGCTTCGGCGCGCACGAAATGCCCGGACCAGTCCCGGGCGTGAGCAGGGTAGCTCGTCGTGACGATGGCGATGCGAGGCGGGCACTGGTAAGGATCTCGCATGGGCGTGTCGACGGCGAACGGGCTCAGACTCGAAGGACGCATCCTCTATCTCACGGAGGATCCGGAGCTCCTGGAGTCGCAGCTCGGAGGCAAACAGCTCACTTTCGATCCGGACCGTCCGCTCATCGGCAACATCTCGACCGACGAGATCACGCCGGGCTGGGTTTGCTACTACTACGACGAGACGCTGGCGCGCTATTGCCTCATCGGTTTGCGGGGCAACCGCATCAAGCGCGACGTGATCAAAGAGGGCGGCTTTTCCGTCATCGTGAGCGGCATCTCGAAGGGCTGCGGCTCGAGCCGCGAGACGGCGCCGTACAGCGAGCTCAAGGCGGGCATCAAGCTCGTCATCGCCAAGAGCATCGAGAAGATCTACCGGCAGAACGCGCCGAACATCGGCCTGCTCACGAGCACGGATTTCGGCCTGCTCGCGCGCATCGAGAGGGGCGAAGAGATCCCGATCGAGGAGTTCACGCGCGGGCTCGACCCGATCAGCGCAGCCATCGTCGAGCACGGCGGCCTGTTCGAGTACAACAAGGCGCGCCTCGCGGGCCGAGTCTCGCCGCCGCCCGTGACGACCGCCGCGCGCCCGATGACGCTCTGCGAGAAGATCCTCGCGAGCCACGTCATCGCCGACGCCAAGAGCGGCAAGCTCGGCGCGGCCGCGGTCAAGCCGGGCGACGCGTTCTTCGCGCGCGCGGACGTGCGCTTCTCGCACGAGTACGTCACGCCCATGGCCGACGCGCTCTTCCGTGCGGGCCTCGGCGAGGACGCGAGCGTCAGCGATCCGGAGAGCGTCTTCGCCTTCCGCGACCACCTCACGTTCCTCGATCTCATCATGCCCAAGGCCCACCGCGACATGGGCCTCATGGAGCAGGCGAACAAGCTCGCGACCGTGCAGGATCGCTTCACGAAGAAGCACGACGTGAAGCACTACGGGGAGGTCCACCGCGACGGCAAGCTCGTCGGCTCCGAGGCCATCTGCCACAACATGGTCATCGAGGAGCTCGCGCTGCCCGGCCAGCTCGTCATCGGCACCGACTCGCACACGTGCATGGCCGGCGCGCTCGGCTGCTTCGCCTTCGGCGTCGGCTCGACCGACATGGCCAACGCGTGGTTCACCAAGGACGTGCGCGTCACCGTCCCGGAGACGGCGCGCTTCGTGCTGCGCGGCAAGCTCCCCAAGGGCGTCTGCGCCAAGGACGTGATGCTCCACATCCTCGCGATGCCGTTCTTCAAGACCGGGCAGGGGATCGGAAAGGTCATCGAGTTCTCGGGCGACGGCATCGCCAGCCTGCCGCTCGACGAGCGCGCCACGCTCACCAACATGGCCGTCGAGGCGGGCGGGTTCACCGGCATCGTCGAGGCGGACGAGGTCATCGTCGATTACCTCGTCAAGCAGCGCGGCCTCTCCGCGGACGACGTGCGCGCGCGCATCGTCAAGGCCGACGCGGGCGCGAGCTACTGCGCGACCTTCGAGGTCGACCTCGCCGCGCTCGTGCCGATGGTGGCCACGCCGGGCGATCCGCGCAACGGCGTGACGCTCGCCGATCTGCGCAAACAGGGCGACGTGAAGATCGACATCGCCTACGGCGGCTCGTGCACCGGCGGCAAGAAGGCCGACATGGACATGTACGCGAGCGTGCTCAAGGCCGCGCTCGATCGCGGCAAGCGCGTCGCGCCGGGCGTGCACCTGTACATCCAGTTCGGCTCGCAGGACATCCGCCGCTACGCCGAGGAGCAGGGCTACCTGCAGATCTTCGCCGACGCGGGCGCGCAGACGGTCGACCCGTCGTGCGGCGCGTGCATCAAGGCCGGCCCGGGCGTGAGCGACTCGCCGGACCAGGTCACGGTGAGCGCGATCAACCGCAATTTCCCGGGGCGCAGCGGGCCGGGGAAGGTGTACCTGGCGAGCCCGCTGGTGGTGGCGGCGAGCGCGATCGCGGGGCGGATCGTGGGACCGGGAGAGATCTAGAGAGGGGAGGAGCCGCCGGGGAGGATGAAGAGGCGCCGCGCGGCGCGGTTGGACTTCACCGTCGTGGGTGGCACCTCGATGGTCGTTGGCGTTCTGGTCCTCGTGGCCACGCCACGGACGCTCCCCTGTCTTTCCATCTGACAAAATAAGGCTCGCCCGCGAGCTCGGAGGACGCCGCTGCGGCTCGACCGTTGAACGCCACCTCGCCATGATGCCTATGCCCTTCCCTACCGGAGTAGGAGCGAATAGGATCCACGGTGAGGCAATGGCTGTCGACTTGCTCTCGGTGCTCGAGGCGGGATACCAACCGGCGGTTTCGGACGCAGCGTGGATGCGCCGCGTGCTCGCGGCGGTCGCGCCGGCGCTCGACCAGGGCATGGGCTGCGTCGCCTCGATCTACGACCTCCGGAGGGAACCGCGAGAGCGGTTCGGGGCGCCCGTCGCGACGAGCGCGGAGGCGGAGCGATTCGCGCAGATCGCCGGGCGGGCCGAGGCGGAGCCGGGGACGGAGGAGCTGACGGAGCGCCTCTTCGTCGAAGGAGCGTCGCTCTTCTCCGCGAGCACCAAGTCAGGACTCGGCGCCGCGTGGTCCGCGCATCCGGCGATCGCCAAGCACCACGGCCCCCTCGGCGTGCGCGACGTCCTCACCCTCGTGACGCAGGACCCGAGCGGTGCCGGGCTCATGGTGGCCATGCCGATGCGCCGCGTCTGGACGAAGCCGACGCACGACATCGTCCTGTGGTCCCGGATCGCCGCGCACCTCGCCGCAGGGCTGCGCCTGCGCTCCTCGCGAGACGCGCCGCCCGAGGCCGTCGCCACGCCGGAGGGGCGAATCGTGCACGCGGAAGGCCCCGCGCGCGACAAGGTGGAGCGCGCTTCGCTCGGTCGCGCCGTGCGGGCGAGCGAGCGTGCTCGCGGCAAGCTCCGGAGGCGGAGTCCGGAGGAGGCGGTCGCCATCTGGCGCGGCCTCGTCTCGGGCACGTGGTCGCTCGTCGACTGGATCGATCAGGACGGCCGCCGCTACGTCGTGGCGCGCCGGAACGAGCCGCGCTCGCGGGCGTGGAGGACGCTCACGGAGCGTGAAGCACAGACCGTCGCGTTTGCGGCGCTCGGCCACAGCAACAAGCTCATCGCCTACGAGCTCGGCGTGTCGATCTCGACGGTGGCGATGCGACTCTCGCGGGCGGCGGCGAAGGTCGGCGCGCCCTCGCGCGTCGCGTTGATCCGAGCCTACGCCGCGCGGCAGCGTCGAGGCCCATGAGCAAACGGAAGCAGGGGAGCCGGAGCGCGCCGCCGCGCGGGCTCGTCGCCCACCGGCTCGGCGCCGCAGAAGACGAGCTCGTGGTTCTCAGCTTTCCGCTCGGCGGCTCGCGCGCGGGCCTCACGCCTGCGGAGCACGAGATCCTTCGTAGCGTCCTCGACGGCATGACGCGCGCGAGCATCGCGCGGGCGCGTGCGACCTCGGAACGAACCGTCGCCAACCAAATCGCAAGCGTGTTCCGGAAGCTCGGCGTGCACTCGCGCTCCGAGCTCGCCGCGCGACGCGACGTCGTTCTACGCGCCTGACGCGCCGGATCCCGCCGGGCGCTGTGACAAACCGACTATGGACGGGGTGGAGGCGTGTCTGTACCTGATGGAAGGTGATCGCAAGGCCCAAGATCCTCATTGTCGATGACGAGGCGCCCGTCCGGCAGGCCCTGGCGCAGGCCCTCGCGTCCTTCGCCGACGTCATCGTCGCAGCCGGCGCGGTCGAGGCGCTCGCGCGTCTCGCGCGCGAGCCGTGCGACGTCGTCCTCACTGATTATGGCATGTCCGGCGAAGATGGTTGTTGGCTGCTCGAGGCGGTTCGCGCCGAGCACCCTGGCGTGAAGAGGCTGCTCATGAGCGGCAGCTGCCCCGCGGTGAGTGTGGGGGTCGACCAGACGGTTCAGGCGATGCTCCAGAAGCCGTTCGCCGAGGCCGAGGTGTCCGCCGCGCTCCACGCCGTCGGCTATCCCAAGCCGTAGACGGGCCGTGCGGACTTTCGCCGTCGAAGGGTCGCCGGACGTCGCCACGAAAGCACCGGCGTGGAGCATCCGCGAACGCCACGTCGGCGTCGCGATGAACCGCACCGGCGACCTCGACGTCGAGCTTGCGCGCCAGGCACACGAAGTCGACGATGAAGCTCCCGACGACGTGCTGCCTGCTCGCGCGCATCCGGCGGGCGCTCGGGTGAGGCCGGTTCCCGGGCGTTGCATGGAGGTCCACGCCGCTGCGCCCAGTGAGCGCCACGCAAGAGCTCCAGCGGGCCTGATGGCTGGACCACGAGCCCGGTCGCGCGCATCGCATGCCGGTGGATCGCGCCGTGGCTGCGTATGGGCGCCGGTCAGCGCGCCGCACGCCATTCCAGGCGCGGAAGACGTCGCGCTGCGCGCGCTTGAGCACGAACGTTGCTTTACCCACGCCCATCGTGAACCTGCTCAAACCCGGCACGACGCTGTTGCACAAGTACCAGATCGAACGACTCCGCCTCGAGGGCCGCGACGCGATCCTCTACGAAGCCGCCGATCCGATTCACGGCCGCCAGGTATGCATCGAGGTCCTTCGGCGGGAGCCAGCAGACGCCGAGGCGCTCGCGCGGTTCCAGCTCGAAGCGCGAGGCTCGAACGTGCTCGACGTGGGCACGATCGAGGGGATGCACTTCGTGGTCGTGAACGAGGGGCCGCGAAAGACGCCGAGCCGGCCGCCGCCCCTTCCCGTGCGCGCCAGGAAGTCGAAGCCGCCGCCGCTTCCCGTGCCGATTCCGATCTACGTCGAGGAGGCTGCGGCCGAAGCTCCGTCGCCTCCCATCTCGCAACCGGAGACCGTGTTCGAGCAAACGGCTTCGCGACCGGCGCGGCGCTCGGCGGCGTGGCTGTGGGCCGCGCTTCTCGCGGCTGCCGCCATGACCGGAGCCGGCGCTTGGTACACGGGGCACGGGACGTCGGGCGCTGCGCCCGCCGCGATCGTGCCGCCGCTCCCGTCATCCGAAGCGAGCCCGGAGCCCGCTCCGCCGCCCACCGAAGAGAAGACGATCGTCGTCGATCCGGTGCCCGCGCAAACCGACGCCATCCCGGCGCCGACGGCGCCTCCGCAGCCCCCGCCGCCAGCCGCAGATTCGGCGTCGAGCGATCCGCTCACGATCTGACCGGCGATGCGCATTTCCACGGCGCGGCCGGGCGCGAGCCCATGCAGTGGTGGTGCTCGGCGCGCGCCGGCACCGAGAGGTGACCGAGCCCTCGACCCGACGGCACGAGAACTGCTGGGGTGCCATCGTGGCCCGCTTCTGGATCACGTCCGTGCTGCTCGCCGCCGCCCTCGCTTGCACCCACACGCGCTACGTCGTGAACGTCGACGATCCCACGGTGGTGCGGCTCGTTCAGCATCTGCCTTCGTCCGCAGGGACGACGATGCTGGGACAGGCGCACGTTCGAGATCGTGGCCCCTCTCGATCACGTCCGCGACGTGCGCGCGGTCACGCGCTACGAGCCGTTCTTCTCGTGGTGGCTCGTCTTCGCCGGAGGCATTGCGGGTGGCGGGGCGGCGGCGGCGTTCTCGTCGACCGTGGATCGAGACACGAACCTCGCCGTGGGCACGGCGCTCACGATCGCGTCTGCGGCGGCGATTCTCACGGGCGTGGCTTTGCTCCTGGCGCCCTCGAGGACGACGACGCTCTACACGTGGAGGGCCGCCGAGTAGCCAAGAGGCCTCGCACCAAGCCTGCGTTCCGCCGACGGGTCAGCGCGACTCGCGAAACACGGCTGCGAGGAGCACGCTCGCGACCAGCTCGCCGAGCTCCTCGGGTGTCCAACCGCGCTTCGACACGACGAGCTCGTAGAGCTCGGGCGCGGTGCACGTCCACATCAGCTCCGCCGCGCGCTCGGCGGTGATCCCCCTTCGCAAGAGACCTCGCTTCGCGAGCACGCGCGCGTTGTCCCGCATGCGCGCGAGGCGCGCGTCGTCGCTCTCGCGCAGGAGCGCCGCGAGATCGGCGTCGCCCGCGGCGGCGCTCCGCAGCAGCAGATGGAGCGGCGCGACGAGCGGCGAGACCTCCGCCGTGAACGCTCCGAGCTTCTTCGCGAGCACCCGCGGATCGGCCTCCTTCGCGAGCACGGCGTCCGAGCGCTCCGGCGCCGGCCGCTCTCCCGTCCCCGCGAGGTCGCGCTCGTAGATCGCGCGAACGAGCCCCGTCTTGCCCCCGAAGGCCTTGTGGATCGTCTCGACGGACACGCCGGCCTCACGCGCGATCGAGGCGAGCGTCGTCGCCGCGTAACCTCGCGAGAGGAATGCCGACTTCGCGACGTCGAGGATCGCCTCGCGGGTCTTGTGCGCCTGCTCCTGTCGGCCCGACGCGTCGTAGGCGCGGCTTCTCTTCTTGACTCGGGTCATTTAGTTACGTACGAGTGTATTGAATACGGTTTCATGTATCGTAACTGATGGAGGACGACGATGGAAGACGCGATGGCCGTGATCGAGCGACTCACGCGCGCCACCAACGACCACGACGTGGACGCGCTCGCCGCGTGCTTCGCGGAGGACTACGTGCTCGAGTCCCCCGCCCACCCGCAGCGCTCCTTCCGCGGGCGCGAGCAGGTGCGGCGCAACTGGACGCAGATCTTCGCCGGCGTGCCCGACGTGCGCGCGCGCATCGTCGGCTCCGCCCGCGACGGCGACACCGTCTGGACGGAGTGGGAGCACTCGGGCACGCGACGCGACGGCTCGAAGCACGTCATGTGCGGCGTGTTCGTCTTCGGCGTGAAGGACGGCCTCATCCGAACGGGCCGCATGTTCTTCGAGCCCGTGGAGGCCGGCGGCGCCGACGTGAACGCCGCGGTCGGCTCGCAGGTCGGGACCAAGGATTGACGAGCCACCGCGAAGCCCTGTCTTCGCTCGGGCAAGGCCCCGCCCACGTGTCGACGTTGGTGGGACGTTCGTCGAATCTTCAACCGAAGGTCGAAATTATGACCGGCGGTCACTTTTTGCTGCTATCGATACTGGACTGCAACCCGAGACGAGGCGCCCATGCACAAGCTGAACCCCCGAAAAGAGGCGCACGTTGCGTCGATGAACCGATCCCTCGCGATCCTCGGCGTAATTTGCACGCTCCCGCTCCAAGTGGGCTGCGGGGCGAGCTCGAATGCCGCGGACGGTGGGTCGACTGGTGACGGTGGCTCGTTCCCGTTCACGCCATCGAACGTGAGCCTCGACGGCATCGATTTGTCGGGAGTCGTCGACGAAGATCTCTCGTCCGACTGCGACCTCGACACCGAGCCGGCTCCCACGCCCGGCGGGACGTGCCTCACGAATCCGGTCGAGAGGATCCTCACACAATCCGACGGGAGCAGGATTCACGTGCTCATCGTCAAGTCGCTCCGGCTCGAGGCTGCCGCGCATCTCACCGTGAACAGGCCCGCCGGCGGTCTACCTCTCGCCATCGTCGCGCTCGGCGACATGACCCTCCTCGGCACGATCGACGTCCGCGCGATGGGAGACCAATCGTACGGCGGTGGCTTCGAATCGACTCAGAACAGCCAAAAAGGTGCGGGTCCCGGCGGCGGACCGGCCGCGACGGGCGTCGCAAACACGACCATGGGCGCAGGCGCTGGCGGCGGCTCCTATTGCGGCAAGGGCGCCCAAGGCGCGCTCGAAGCGAACGCAACGGCCCCAGCCGGCCCCGCGACGGCTCCGTACGGGACGCCTGAGATCGTCCCGCTCACGGGAGGTTCGTCAGGCGGCGCCGGATCGTTTGGCGCAGGTGCTGGCGGCGGCGCCGTGCAGCTCGTCGCGTTCGGCCAGTTCTCGATGGGCTCGGGCAGCTACATCAACGTCGGCGGAGGCGGAGGTCAACCCGCCGTGAGCTCGAACCCCGGGGACAACAGCGGCGGCGGTGGAAGCGGTGGGTCGATCCTCATCGAAGCGACGACCGCGCAGATCGCAGGCGTCCTCGCCGCCAATGGCGGTGGCGGCGGTGGTGTCAGCGCGAACGGGCAGGACGCGACCCCGAACACGACCGGCGCGCCCGGTGGGGCGATGGCAGGTGTCGGCGCCGGCGGCACGGGCGCGGCCGGAGCGAACATCGACGGTACGACTCCCGCTTCCGTGGACCCGGGACCCGTAGGTGGAGGCGGCGGCGCCGCGGGCCGCATTCGGATCAACACGAGGAGCGGATCCGCGACGCTCACCTCTGCGACGCTCTCACCGTCTGCGACGACCGCGTGCGTCACACAAGGCCAAGTGAAGTAAGGAGCGGGTGAGCGGGAGGCTGGCGGCGGCACCATCATCGCTTCGTCGGGATCACGAAGCGAAACGTGCTTCCGACACCGACGGTGCTCTCGACCCCAACGCGTCCGCGGTGCGTTTGCACGATGGACCTCGACACCTGGAGAGAGCGTCTCGAGCTCGCCCGCGGGAATGCCGGCGCCCGTGTCGGCCACCGAGAACTGAATCGCATCGGGCGTACGCTCGACGCGAACGACGACTCTCCCGTTCGGCGGCGTGAACTTGATCGCCTTGGCGATGCGGGTCGTCCACACTGAAGAATCCGCGGACCGTCCGGCGCCGTCATACCGGGCGGCGAGAGGATCTCGCTCGTCAGTTGGATCGCGTGCGCCTTGGCCACTGGTTGAAAGCTCACGACGGCTTCGTTCACGACGAGCCTCTGATGCGCATTCCATCAGGGCTATCGAGACTGGAATCGCGAGCCTGGGTGGCGCGATCATGGCGTGCTCCACCAGCGGTTGCGGAGGCCAGCCTTCGGTCTACGCGGGCAGCCAGCCCAACCCGCTCGCGGTCTTGGTCGACGGCGCGATGGTCTATTGGCTCGACGGCCCCAACGGCGCGATCATGAAGTGCGCGACCGGCTCGTGCAGCGCGCCGGCGACCGTGCTCTCGGGTCTATGGAACCCGTGGAACACGTTCGGCGCCGGCGATGGTCAGGTCTTCTTCGCCGTGATGGGGGGACCGCTCACGAGCTGCTCCGAGAACGGATGCAATGGGTACACGACCATCGCGCCCATCGGGTCTCTCGGCGCCGTCGCGGTCGGCGGCTCCACGGTCTACTGGAGAGACTACAGCAGCGGTGACGTGCTCGCGTGCGACGCGACCTCGTGCACGAGCGCCACCACGCTCGCCTCGAAGCAAGGCGTGTTCGGCGGCATCGCGGCGAACGCGTGCGGCGCGTACTGGACCGTCTCGCAGACCGGCGCCGTCGTGATGTGCCCGTCCACGGGCTGTCCGAACGGGCCGATCACGCTCGCGTCGGGCACGCTCTCGGGTACCCGACCGATCGCGGTGGACGCATCGGGCGCGTACTGGGCTTCCGCCGACGGGATCGTGTCTTGCCCGCTCGGCGGCTGCGCGCAGCCGCGGTTGCTCGCGAAGGGGACGGGCTCCACGACGGCGATCGCGCTCGACGCGTCGAACGTCTACTGGGCGACGAAGGGCGCGGTCTGGAAGGTTTCGAAGTGAGCGCTCTAGGATGTCCTATGCGCCTCTGGAGCGGCGTCGCTTGCGCGTACGCGATTTGAACGCGTTTTTCGCCCGGCTCGATATCGGCCCCACGTCCCATGGCGTCGATCGTCGCGCCGAACCGCGCCCTGCGCGAGCGGCAAGCACCGCGGAGAACGGGGCATTTACCCCATTCGGCACGACGCGGACGGACGTCGGCTTGGCCTCGACCGGCTCGGTCAGGCGACGGCGAGATCGTGTCCGGTCAGGCGGCGGAGGATCGGGCTGCGGAAGTACGGCGGCGGGCGCGGCGGTGACCTCGCCGGGGCCGCGGTCAGCTCGCCGAGGCTCTTGGCGAAGCGCGACGCGCTCTGGTCATCCTTCACCAGCGCGACGAGCACGAGGCGCCCCTCACATCGCGGGCACTTGGTCACGTCCGGCTCGAAGCTGCGCGCCATGAGCTCCGCCCGCGGCCAGTAGCGGCAGCCCTTCTTCCTGGGCGGCTCGTCGCTTGCGGCCGGCTCGGCGTCATCCGCGGGCTTGGGGATGATCTTCGGGCGGAGCTTGGCCGCCGACGCGAGCACGCCGGCGTACCGAATCGTGTGACGCGCTTCGCGATCCCCGACGGGGGAGGACCTCGGCGCGGGGACGGCGGCGCAGAGGCGGAGCAAGAGCGAGAGCGGGTCGAGGTCGATGGCGACGGTGCCGTCCGAGGAGGGCTTCTTCAAGGCGATGCGGACCAGGCCGTCGGGGCCCTGCACGACGCGCTCCTGCGCGACGGGCGGACGCTGGATGTAACGCAAGAGCGCCTCGCGGCCTCGCTTGTCCTGCGCTCCGGCGGTGGTGGCGGCGTGCAGGTTGTAGCCCTCGTCGCTCAGCAAGTAACGCGGTCGTCTCTCTTCTTTCGCCTCGTCCGCACGATGAGTGCGAGTGCGCCGGTCAGCAGGAGCGCATCACAAGAGCGCGAGCCGCTCGAGGAGGTGTCGCAGCTGCACCCGCCGTTGCTGGAAGACGGTGGTGGCACACACTTGCCGCCCGGATCGCAGACGTTGGGCGCGATGCAGTCATCCACCGAGGCGCAGGTGGACGCGC
>DATIQP010000102.1:0-8434 GCA_035470765.1 Polyangiaceae bacterium
CGACGCACTCCCCTTCCCCAAGCGCGTCGGCGAGCCGCAGCTGCACCTGGGCGTCCCCGCCGCCTTCCTCGTGGGCACGCGCGGCTGCTTCGGCCACTGCACCTTCTGCTGCATCCACGCCTACCTGAAGTCGGCGGGGGGATGGATGTACCGCTGGCGCAGCCCCGAGAACGTGGCGGACGAGATGGCGGAGCTGCGGCGGACGCGCGGCGCGCGCATGTTCGTCTTCCACGACGACGACTTCTTCACGCGCGACCCGGAGCGCGACTACGAGCGGATGGTGGCTCTGCGCGACGCGCTGCGCGCGCGCCGCGTGACGGACATCGCGATCGTCGTCAAGGCGCGGCCGGACGACGTGGACGAGCGCGTCTTCTCCGTGCTCCAGGAGATCGGCCTCTTGCGCGTGTACCTGGGCGTCGAGGCGGGCTCCACTCAGGGGCTGCGGGTGCTCGGGCGCGGCGTGGACGTCGAGCAGAACCGGCGCGCTCTCGACTTCTTGCGCGAGCGCGACGTCTACACGTGCTTCAACATGCTCGTCTTCGACCCCGAGTCCACGCTCGAGTCGCTGCGGGAGAGCTTCGCCTTCCTGCGCGACTACGCGGACGTGCCGATGAACTTCTGCCGCACCGAGATCTACGTCGGGACGCCGCTCATGACCAAGCTGGCCCGCGAGGAGCGCCTCGTGGGCGACGTGTTCGGCTGGGACTACGCCCTGCGCGACGCGCGCGCCGAGCGCGCCTTCCGGGTCTTCGCCCAGGCCTTCCTCGACCGCAATTTCCGCTGCGACGGGCTGATGAACTCGACGCTCGGGCTCGGCTACCACCTGCACCTGCTCCGGACGTTCCATCCCCACGCGATGACGCCGGCGCTGCGCGAGCTCGCCACGGAGACGACGCGCGCGGTGAACCTCGATTGCAACGAGAAGATGCTCGAGATCTTCGACTTCGCGGCGACGGAGCAGTCGACCCATCGCGCCGCGTTCGAGGACTTCGCCGGCCGGATGAAGGAGAAGGTCGAGCGCGCCAACCGAGAGCTCGAGGCGCGCGTCGCGGAGGCGACCGAGACCATCACCCGCGCGGCGCTCTCCCCGAAGGCGGTGAAGGCGCAGCGCACCTTCTCGAAGTGGGGCGCCCTCAGCGCCGCGACGCTCGCGCTGGCGCCGCTCGCCGGGGCCTGCGAGAAGACCACTGCGCCGCCGCCACCGGACCCGCTGCCGGTGCCCACGCTCGTCGCCGGACCACCCGACGCCGAGCCGCAACCTACCGTCGTCCAGCCGGTGGATCCCGTCCCGACGCCGATGACGGCGCCGCCGCCGGATCCGCTCCCCGCCCCGTCGGTGAGCAGCACACTGCCACTCTCGCTCGACGCAGGCGCCGCCGACGCCGGCAAGCACAAGCGCGACGCGGGCGCGAAGCCGCCGCCGCCTCCTCCTCCGCCCGATCCGCTTCCGCCGCCGACGCTGAGGCACCCGCCGCCGCCTGACCCGCTGCCGCGCCCGCACACGAAGTAGCTCCTCGTCGTTCCAAGCGGGGAAAATCGCGTCGTTGATTCGTTGTCCCCGGTGTACTAGCCAGGCATAAGAAACAACGAAGGCAGAGGAGCCCCTCATGAAGACTGCTTCCATCGTCCTGACGGTCGCTCTCGTCGCAGCGTGCGGCGGCGAGCCCAAGCCCGCGACGACGCCGGCGCCCACCACCAGCGCGACCGCGGCCACGACCGCCACCGCGCCCGCCAAGGCCGACACGGAGCGCAAGGCCGTCGGCGCCAGCCTGACGGTCAGCGACGAGATCTTCCGCCTCTGCCACCTCGACGCTCAGAGCGACACGCAGGCTGCGCCGAAGTTTGCCTTCGACGAGAGCCTCATCACGAAGGCGGACGCCGTCGTCCTCGACAAGATCGCCGTCTGCCTGACGACGGGGCCGCTCGCCGGGCGCCACGTCCAGCTCACGGGTCGAGCCGATCCGCGCGGCACGGAGGAGTACAACATGTCGCTCGGCGCCAAGCGCGCGCACGGCGTCTCCGCGTACCTCGAGCAGCAGAAGGTCCAGGGCACGCACCTCAACGAGACCTCGCGCGGCTCCCTCGACGCCACGGGCACCGACGAGGCTTCCTGGGCTCAGGACCGCCGCGTCGACATCGCGCTGCTCCCCCAGTAACGCTCAGCCCCCGGACCTCGCCAGCGAGGTCGTCACTTCCGTGGGCGGCTCGAGCTCGAGCCACCGCCGCCCGTTCTCCGTATGGAGACACGGAGCGGCGTGGCTTGCTCCAGCAGCGCCGTGAGAGCGGCCAGGGTGACGATGGCGTGGACTCGCACGGTCTCAGTGGGCTTCGAGCGCGCGGATGCGGCGGCCGCTCAGCGGCATCTTGAAGAGCGGTGCGGCCAGGCAGAGGTCGAACGTCGCCGCGAGCAACGGGATGAGGCCGATCACCGCCATGACGGTGCCTGCCGTCCCACCGACCCAGGCCAACCCACCGAGGATGAGCAGCGCGCCGACCACGAAGCGCAGCATCCGTCCGGCTGTCGACGCCATGAAGTGTATGAGCTTCATTGGGCACCTACCTTCTTGGGTAAGTGTGTGCACGTCGCATGCCCGATCAGCGGGCTCGGGCGGGCGGAGTGATCAGAGCTTCTGCTTGACCTCTTCGATTTCGATGCTCTCGAGAATGTCCTTCTCCTTGAGGTCGGTGAAGTTCTCGACGCTGATGCCGCACTCGAAGCCCTCGGCGACGTCCTTCACGTCCTCCTTGAAGCGCTTGAGGGAGCTCACCTTGCCGGTGAAGATCACGGCGTTGTCGCGCACGACGCGCACCGAGCCTGCGCGCTTGAACACGCCCTCGATGACGTAGCAGCCGGCGACCGCGACGCCCTTGATCTTGAAGATCTGCCGCACCTCGGCCTTGCCGTGCGTCTTCTCGACCAGCGTGGCGGGCAGCAGGCCCTCCATCGCCGACCTCACGTCGTCGACCGCGTTGTAGATGATGTTGTAGAGCCGAGTCTCCACGCCGTTCTCTTCGGCGAGGCTCGCGGCCTTGCCGGCCGGGCGCACGTTGAAGCCGACGATGATCGCCTTGCTCGCGATGGCGAGGTTGACGTCGCCCTCGGTGATGGCGCCGACGGCGGCGTTGATGATGGCCAGCTTGACGCGATCGGTGGAGAGGCGCGAGAGCGCGTTGGCGAGCGCCTCGACGGAGCCCTGCACGTCGCCCTTGATGATGATGCGGAGCTCGAGCTGGTCGCTCCTCTTGAGGTCCTCCATGAGGCCCTCGAGCGAGACGCGCGCCTCGGCCGGGATGAGCGACTTGGCGAGCTTGCCCTTGCGGCTCTCGGCGATCTCCTGCGCCTTCTTCGGGTCGCGCACGACGTGGAGCGGATCGCCCGCGCCGGGGACCTCGGACAGGCCGAGGATCTCGACGGGGGTCGACGGGCCGGCTTCGGGGATGTTCTTGCCGTGCTCGTTGGTCATCGCGCGGACCTTGCCGAAGCCCGGACCGGCGAGGACGAAGTCGCCCACGCGGAGCGTGCCGTCCTGGACGAGGACGCGGGCGACCGGGCCGCGGCCGCGATCGAGGAGGGCCTCGATGACGGTGCCGCTCGCGGGCTTGTCGGCGTTGGCCTTGAGCTCCATGACCTCGGCCTGCAGGCTGATGCGCTCGAGCAGCTCGGGGATGCCCTCGCCGGTCAACGCCGAGACGTTGACGAACATGGTGTCGCCGCCCCAGTCCTCGGCGACGAGGGCCAGCTCGGACAGCTCGCGCTTGACGCGCTCGGGCTCGGCGCCCGGCTTGTCGATCTTGTTGACCGCGACGATGATGGGCACGTTCGCCGCCTTGGCGTGGGCGATGGCTTCCTTCGTCTGCGGCATCACGCCGTCGTCGGCGGCGACGACGAGCACGACGATGTCGGTCGCGCTGGCGCCGCGGGCGCGCATGGCGGTGAAGGCCTCGTGGCCCGGCGTGTCGAGGAAGACGATGGTGCCGAGGTCCGTCTGCACCTTGTAGGCGCCGATGTGCTGCGTGATGCCGCCGGCCTCGCCCCCGGCGACGTTGGCCTTGCGGATCTTGTCGAGCAGGCTCGTCTTGCCGTGGTCGACGTGGCCCATGACGGTGACGACCGGCGGCCGGACCGCCTCCTCGCCTTCGACGACCTCGGCCTTCGGCTCCTCGCCGCGCGCCGCTTTGAGGCTCTCTTCTTCGCTGATGGCGACGTCTTCGACCTCCCAACCGAACTCGGAGGCGAGGATCTTGGCGGTGTCGGCGTCGAGGGTGCTGTTGATGTGCACGCCCGTCATGCCCATGCCGAGAAGCTTCATGAGAAGCTCGGTGGATTTGAGGCTCATCTTCGCGGCCATCGACGAGAGCGTGATGTTCTCCTCGATGCGGACGACCTTCTTGTGAGCCGACATCTCCTGCGTCGAGCCGCCCGGCTTGCGCGGCCCCGAGGGGCCCGACTCGCCACGCATCGGGAATCGACGGCCGCCGGGGCCACGGCCCATCATCGGCCTCATCGGGCCGCCGGGGCGCCGCGCCTGGCCGCTGCCAGCGCGTGGATCGAACTGCGTGCGGCGCGAGGTGGGGCCTGCGGCGCCGCCGCCAATCGCCGTGCGCTGCGCGCTCACGGGCGTGGGCATCGGCACGCCGGGCCGGCCGGTCCAGTATTCGACGCCGGTGCGCGCGCGCGGCGCGGGCGCGGCGGGAGCAGGGGCGGCCGGCTCGGGGGCGGGCGGTGGCGGTGGCGTGGGTGCGGCGGCAACGGGCTCGGGCGGCGGCTCGACGGGCGCCGGGGCGCGCACCTCGACCTCTTCGACGGGCGCCGCGGCGGCGACGCGCGGCGCGGAGACCGGGGCGGGGGGAGCCTCGATGACGGGCTCGGCGACCTTGCGCGTGGACTTTCGCTCCGCGGGGATCTCGCGGGTGCTCTTGCGCGGAGGCGGCACCTCCTCCACACGAGCCTCCTCGGCGAGAGCGACGCCGCCGTGGCCGTTGCCACCGTCGCCCATGGGCGCCGGCTCGATGATCGACGGCTTGGACGGGGACGGCCTGGACGGAACGGAAGGCGGCGCGAGAGGGATCTGCGGGGCGGAGGCCGCCTCGGCTGGGGCCTTGGCGATGGCGCGGCGCTTGACCACGGTGGGCCGGATCCGCTCCTCGACGACGTCGTGCGTCTTCTGCTTCTCGAGGTGGCGCTTGACGCGCTCGATGGCCTCGGGCTCGACCGAGCTCATGTGGTTGCGGACGTCCACGACCCCGATCGCCTGAAAGAGCGCTACGGCCGCCTTCGGGTCGACGTTCAACTGCTTCGCCGCTTCGTACACGCGCACCTTGCTCATCGCTCCTCCGAACCACTCGTCTTCGTTTGAGTCCGAACGCTCGCTTCGCTCGAGCGTGCGGCACTCACGGCGGTCGCCACGTAGAGCGCCTCCGACAGCGCCTTTGAAACTCCATCGTGACAAACCGCAAACACAGCCGTTTCCCCCGTGCCCAACATCGCCCCTAGCGAGGCCTTCGTCCCGAATGCGTGAACCAGTGACGCCCGCGAGAAGCGCTTGCGCACGTCCGCCCCGGCGTCCGTCGACAGCACCACCATCGGCGCGCCCTTCTCGACGGCCTCGGCGGCCGCGTCGGCGCCGATCGCGAGGTGCCGGGCGCGACGCGCGCCGAGAATCAGCCCTGCCGCGCGGCGCTCGTAGGCCTCGCGAATCTCCTGGCAGACCACGGACGCGTCGGCGCGCACCTCGCGCTTCGCCGCGGCCGAAAGGCCACCGCGGCAGGCGCGGGCCACGCAGTCGAGGGACGGGTGCACGTGCACGCCGCGCCCGAACGCGCCGCCCGCCGCGTCGACGGCAACCCCCGCGTCGCGTCGGTCCGAGCTCTCGCCTTGCTCGAGCGTGCGGACCGGGCCCACCACGAGGCGCACGAGCGCGCCGGCCGCAGCCTTCTGGCGGCAGCCCACGCAGGTGCGCTCGTGCTTGGTGGTCATGGGGATGGTCGTCGTCATCATGCGTTCTTGGCTCTCGCTCAGGCCTCGGTGCGCGCGGCTGCGGTCTTGCCCGCTTCCTTGCGGGCCTCGTCGATCTGCTTCCACTCACTGGCCAAGAACTGCGCCGCCGCCTGTTTCACGGACGCGGCCTTGGTCGCCAACAGGCCCGTCTTGCCGGCGAGCTTCTCCTCGTCCTCGCGCGAGACGTCCTCGATCGTCTTGTAACCGGCCTCCTCGAGGAGCGTCGCGGTGTGCTCGCCGATGCCCTTGACGAGCAAGAGGCGCGCGCGCGGCTCGAGCGGCTCGGTGCCGGCCTTCGCCTTGGCGATCCGCTCGGCGCGGAGCACCTCGAGCGTCTTCTCGGCGTCGGCCTTGAGCTTGGCGGCCGCGTCCACGCCGCCCACGCCGGGGATGCCGGCGAGCTCGGCCTCGGTCGCGTCCGCGAGCTCCTCGGCGGCGCGGAAGCCGGCGCGGTACATGGCCCGCGCGATCGGCTCGGTGACGCCGTCGACGCGCTGGAGCGTCGCGATCGCCTCCTCCTCCATCGTCTTGAACTTCGACTCGCTGATGATGTCGAGCTTCCAGCCGGTGAGCTGCGCTGCGAGGCGCACGTTCTGGCCCTTGCGGCCGATGGCGAGCGAGAGCTTCTCGTCGGGGACGACGAGCTCCATGCGGTGGTCCGACTCGTCGACGATGACCTTGTTCACCTCGGCGGGCTGGATCGCCGCGCAGACGAAGCGCGCCGGATCCTTGTCGTGCGGCACGATGTCGATCTTCTCGCCGCGCAGCTCCTGCACGACGGCCTGCACGCGCGAGCCTTTCATGCCGACGCACGCGCCCACCGGATCGACGTCCGCGTCGCGGCTGGTCACGGCGATCTTCGAGCGAGCGCCCGACTCGCGCGCGCACGCCACGATCTTGACGATGCCCTCGTAAATCTCGGGCACCTCGGCCTCGAAGAGGCGCTCCACGAGACGCGGATCGCTTCGCGACAGGATGACCTGCGGGCCGCGGGCCTCGCGGTCGATGTCCTTGATGTAGGCGACGATCCGATCGCCTGGGCGGTACGTCTCGCGCGGCGTCTGCTCGCGGAACGGCAGCACGCCCTCGGTGCGATCGAGGTCGACGATGATGTTGTTGCCCTTCTCGAAGCGCCGGACGGTGCCCTTGATGAGCTTGCCCTTCTTGTCCTTGAACTCGTTGAAGATGAGGTCGCGCTCTTCGTCGCGGACGCGTTGCAGCAACACCTGCTTGGCCGTCTGCGCGGCGATGCGGCCGAAGGCGGCGCGCGCCTGCTTCACGCGGAGCAGATCCCCGAACTCGCGGTCCTGCTCGGCGGCCTTCTTCGCGTCCGCCGGGTGCCAGAAGATCTGGAAGCCCAGCTCCTCGCCCAGCTCCGCCTCGAGCCCCACCTTCTGTGCGTCCTCGAGCGCGATCTCGCGTTCCTCGTCCGACGGATCGTCGACCACGGTCATGTACTGGAACAGGTCGATCTGCCCGGTGTCCTCGTTGAAGCGCGCTTCCATCTCGCGGTTCGGACCGAAGACGCTCTGCGCCGCCTTGAGGATGGCCTCCTCGACGGTCTTGATGAGGCGGACGCGATCGATACCCTTCTCCTTGGCGACCATTTCGACCGCCTGTAGAAGGTTGAGATCCGGGGCTTGCTGCGTTGCTGTCTGCGTGGCCATTTTACCTGCTCCGCGGCTGGGACCGCTGGGTTACCTCTTCGATGCCTTCTTGCCTGCTCCGCGGCTCGCGCCGCGCTGGCCGGGCTTGGGGGCCGGCCCGAACTCGAACACGAGGTGCGCCTTCTCCACGTCGGCGAGGGGCGCCTCGAAAGAGCGCGAACCGTCGCGCACGATGATGTTCTTCTTCTCGTCGACGCCGCCGAGGATGCCGACCAGCACCTTCTGCCCGGCGACGGCTCGCGTGAGCTTGAGCTTCGCCTTCTTGCCAGCGAAGCGGGCGAAGTCACGCTCGGCGAGCAGCGGACGTTCGAGCCCGGGCGAGCTGACCTCGAGGCTATAACGATGAGGAATGAGGTCCGCAACGTCGAGGGCCGGCGAGAGGTCGCGCGCCACGGCCGAGCAAAGGTCGAGGTCGACCGAGGCGTCCTTCGTGTCCGCGTTCTTGTCTGCGCTGCCGAGCTTCTCGACGTAGACCCGCAGGATCCACCCGCCCTCGTTCTTGAACTCGACGAACGCCACCTCGGCCCCGAGGGCGCGCGCGACCGGCTCGATCACCTCGGCGAGGCGAGCGAGATCGACGAGCGATCTTGTGGAGTTGGGGGCGAGCATGGGTGGGCTGAAATTCGGCAAAAAAAAAGCGGGCCCCGGATCGGGGTCCGCGTGACGGCGGTCCTCTTTGTGGCGACGCGAAGGCCGGGGCCACAGGGGGAGCGCGTTAATAGCTTGGGAGGGGCTCCCGATCAAGGGCGCTAAGAGGGGGCGCGCAAAT
>DATIQP010000103.1:0-8625 GCA_035470765.1 Polyangiaceae bacterium
CACGTTGGCGCCGAGGCGGTCCTCGGCGCAGGCGTGGTCCTCACGGCGACCACCGCCATCCTGGACGTCAGCGGCCCGACGGTCGTCGAGCACCGCGGCCGCATCCCGGCCCGTAGCGTCGTCATCCCCGGCGTGCGCACCAAGAAATTCCCGGCCGGAGAGTTCGGCGTGCCGTGCGCGCTCGTCATCGGCCAGCGCAGCGCGGGGACGGACCGCAAGGTGAGCCTGAACCAGGCGCTGCGCGACTTCGCGGTGCCGGTTTGACGCTCGACGAGACGCTGCTCTGGCTCTGCTCGGTGGCGTCGCCGATCGGCGAAGAGCGGGCGCTCTGCGACGCGGTCGCGGAGCGGTTGTCCCGGGTCAAGCTCTCGGGCCCCGTCCGCCGTTACGGGGACTCGATCGTGGTGCCGTGGGTGCGCGCGGGCGGCCGGCCGCACGTCGTGCTCGCCGGCCACCTCGACACGGTGCGCACCGAGAACGGCCCGGCGCGCATCGAGGGCGACCGCTGCTTCGGCGCCGGGTCGAGCGACATGAAGAGCGGCCTCGCGATCATGATGACCCTCGCCGAGTCGTTCGACGCGTCCGCGTGCGCGTTCGACGTGAGCCTCGTCTTCTACGCGCGCGAGGAGGGCCCGTTCCTCGAGAACGAGCTCGGCGTCGTCCTCGAGCGCGACGAGGAGCTTCGCCGCGCGAACTTCGTCGTCTGCCTCGAGCCGAGCGACAACCGCCTGCAGCTCGGCTGCATGGGATCGATCCACGCCACGGTCACGTTCGAGGGCAAGACGGCCCACAGCGCCCGCCCGTGGGAGGGCGAGAGCGCCGTCACCAAGGCCGCCGCCTTCATCGCCGAGGTCGGGGCGCTCCGGCCCGAGGAGCACGTCATCGAAGCGATGACCTTCCGCAGCGTTGTCTCCATCACCCAGGCACGCGACGGCGGCCGGGGCCGCAACGTCGTGCCCGACCGCTTCGTGCTTAACGTCAACCACCGCTTCGCGCCGGACACGTCGCTCGAGCAGGCCAAGCAACGCGTCGTTGATCTCGTCGCCGGTCGCGCCGCCATCGACTTCACCGATCTCAGCCCCGCGGCGATGCCTCATCGCCACCATCCGCTGGTCGAGCGCCTCGTCGGCTGCGGCGTGGTCACGGTCGAGCGCAAGCAGGCCTGGACGGACGTCGCGCGCTTCGCGGCCCTGGGCATCCCCGCGGTCAACCTCGGCCCGGGCGAGAACGCGCAAGCCCACCAGAAGAACGAGTCGACCTCGCTTCGTCTGGTCCGCGAGGGATACGACATCTTCCGGCGGTTCCTCACCCACTGAAGAGGAGCTCCGCCGAAGTGGCCTCTGGCTGGCCGTGGGCCGGCCGGGGCCAGGTCCGCGTGGTCGCATCTCCGCGAGAACACACTTCAGTGTGGGTGGCGCGAACGCTGCAACGAGGTCGACGAACGCTCGGCCGAGCTCGTTCAGCACGCTCATGCGCACCCCCACGGGTGCGCGAAAGGAATCGGAAGACTGACAGGACTGACACCTTGGGACAGAGAGTGGAGTCAGTGGGCTCGCTCTCGGTGAGAAGGGGATCGTTGGTAGCGAGCGCCGCGGCAGGTCACGCGGGCCGTTGGAATTAGCAGCCCACACAGCTCGGTCGCCCGAAGTCGGGGAGGCCGTGAGGTGTCGCTACTGCAGAACCTTCTCTGTCGTCGGCTCTCGTGCGCCATCGAGCGCACCCGAGCACGCCGTGCCGAGGACGAGCGCGAGGGACCGCGGAGGGCAGCAGGACTTGCCGCCTGAAAGAGGGCAGCCGCGTAAAAATTCGCTCGCCAATCGGCAAGACTTTCTCGTCCAGATCGAAAAACATGAAGGCGCCCCAGGGTGGCGTTCGCGGTTTCGTCCGTTTCGACACCGGGATCGCCTCGCCTCAGCGCACGCGTGTGCCCGGGGCCTGGCTCTGGCACGTGCAGCGCCCGCTGGGTGCGTTTTGGTCGCGAACCGCGTCTTGCGTGGTGCAAGATGCTCGGCAACTTCGACGGTCATCGAACCGAACGGAACACATGGCAAAGATCCAGACCAAGTTCGTGTGCCAGGCGTGCGGCGCCTCGTTCTCCAAGTGGCTCGGGCGCTGCACCGAGTGCGGCGCTTGGAACACGGTCTCCGAGGAGACGGTGCGCGAGCGCCCCCGCGGCGCTGCCGCTGCCGCTCGCGCCGTGCCCCTCAGCGAGGTGGAGGCCGACAGGTTCGCGCGCGTGCCGACCGGTATCGGCGAGCTCGATCGCATCCTCGGAGGCGGCGTCGTGCTCGGCGGCGTGACGCTGGTCGGCGGCGACCCTGGCATCGGGAAGTCGACGCTGCTCTTGCAGGCCCTCGCGGGCCTCGCGTCGCGAAAGCTGCGCGTGCTCTACGTCTCAGGCGAGGAGAGCGCGGGCCAGACGGCGGCGCGCGCGCGCCGGCTCGGCGCCGACCAGAATGACGCCCACATGCTGCTGCTCGCCGACACGCAGCTCGAGAGCGTCGAGGCCGCCATCGACGAGCACCACCCGGCCGCCATCGTCGTCGACAGCGTGCAGACAATCCGCTGCGCCAGCCTCGAGTCGGCCGCGGGCACGGTGAGCCAGCTGCGCGAGGTGACCGCGCGCATCACCGAGCGCGCCAAGCGCGACGGCTTCGCCGCGCTGCTCGTCGGCCACGTCACCAAGGACGGCTCGCTCGCGGGGCCGAAGGTGCTCGAGCACCTCGTCGACACGGTGCTCTCGTTCGAGGGCGAGCGCGGCCACGCGCTGCGCACGCTCCGCGTGCAGAAGAACCGCTTCGGCAGCGCCACCGAGGTTGGCGTCTTCGAGATGCGCGCCGAGGGCATGCGCGAGGTCGAGTCTCCGAGCGCGCTCTTCCTCGCCGAGCGTCCGCGCGGCGCCCCGGGCAGCGTCGTCGCCGCCACGGCCGAGGGCGCGCGCGCCTTGCTCGTCGAGGTCCAGGCGCTCGTCGGATCGACCGCCTCGGGAGGCTCGCCGCGCCGCACCGCCAACGGCGTCGAGGCCTCGCGCCTCGCGATGCTCCTCGCCGTGCTCGAGCGCCGCGGCGGCCAGCTCATCGGGCCGTACGACGTTTTCCTCAACATCGCCGGCGGCGTGCGCGTCGAGGAGCCCGCCGTCGACCTCGCCGTCGCCCTCGCGCTCGCGTCGAGCTTCCGAGCCAAGCCCATTCCGGACGACGTCGTCGTCTTCGGCGAGATCGGCCTCGCCGGCGAGGTGCGCGGCGCCTCGCGTGCGGCAGCGCGTCTCGCCGAGGCCGCCGCGATGGGCTTCAAGCGGGCCGTCGGGCCGCGGTCGGCCTCCGAATCGACCGACTCCGGTCTCGAGGTGGTAGGCGTCCGTACACTCTCCGAGGCGCTCGACCTGTTCTTCTAGCTCGTTGTTGTGGATACGCGGCCCGCGACGCTGCTACAAAAGAACGCCATGCGAACACTCTCCATGGTGGTCTTCTCTTCGTTGGTGGCGTTTGCGGTCGCGTGTGGGGAAGGCACGACCGGCGGCGGCGCCGAAAGCGCGGGAGGCGCGCAGCACCCGCTCATCGGCTCGCCCGCGCCGAGCTTCTCGATCAACACGGCCAACGGCAAGGGCAAGATCAGCCTCGAGTCGCTGAAGGGCAAGGTCGTCCTGGTGGACTTCTGGGCTACATGGTGCGACCCCTGCAAGAAGTCCTTCCCCAAGCTGCAGGACCTCTACACGAAGTACCAGGCGAGCGGCTTCGAGATCATTGGCATCTCGGAGGACGACGACAACCAGGGCATCGCCGACTTCGGCCAGGCGCACGGGTCGAAATTTCCGCTCGGCTGGGACGACGGCAAATCCATCGCAGGTCAGTGGAAGCCGCCGAACATGCCCTCGAGCTTCCTCGTCGACAAGAGCGGTATCGTCCGCTTCGCCCACTTGGGGTACCATGATGGTGACGAGGCGGAGGTCGAGAAGGAATTGAAGAGCCTTCTCTAGTCCTCCGTCCTACGCAGGCGGTGGAGATGGGCCTCTTGCGTCGCACACTTCGGCACGTCGTAGCGGTCGCCTTGGCGATCGCCTGCGCTCTTGCGTCCGGCTCCCTCGCCGAGGCGCAGGACACGACGAAGGCCAAGCAGGATCTCGCGGCGTCGCCCGACTTCCGCGTGCGCGTCTACGCTGCGCTCGCCCTCGGCCGAAGCCACGATCCGGGTGCGCGGTCCGCGCTCGAGGGCGCGCTCGGCGACACCAACCCCGCCGTCCGCACCGCCGCCGCGGCCGCGCTCGGCGCGCTCGGCGACGGCGCCGCGATCCCTGCGCTCGAGCGCCAGAAAGCCCGCGAGACGTCCGACAGCGCGAAGGCGCAGATGGAGACCACCATCGCGGGCCTGCGCAAGGTGACGACCCTGCAGGGCGTGAACGTCGTCGTCCAGATGGGCAGCATGCGCAACCTGACGCAGGTGCGAGGCGCCGACATCGCCGAGGTGCTCCGCGGCGCGGCCGCCTCGCGCGCCCGCGCCATGTCGGCCATCGCGGTCGCCATGCCCAACGACTCGGCGCTGCTGGCGCGCGCCGCCGGCCAACACGTCCCCGTCGTGCTGCTCGACGGCAGCGTGACCAAGCTCACGCAGGCGCGCAACGGCTCGAACGTCACGTGTCAGGCCGAGGTCGAGTTCATCGTTCGCAAAATCCCCGAGCAGACGCTGCGCAGCACGCTCTCCGGCGCCGCCACCTCGATGGGCTCGGGCACGACGTCGGCGGCCGGCGTCGCGCACCTGCAGGATCAGGCCGTCGACGGCGCCGTCGAGAGCGCGCTCCGCCACGCGGACCAGGGACTGGTGCAAGCGGCGCACTGAGTGGGCCGGCCCGGTTCACGGGCGATTCCCACTCCTCGTTCGTCCTTTCCCCTGGTACTCCACCCCCCCGTGCGGGTCCTGTTCGTCTCCAAGCCGATCGTGCCGCCGTGGAACGACGGCTCGAAGTGCCTCGTGCGCGATGTCGCCTCGCACCTCACCGTCGCCGAGCCCACCGTCATGGTCGCGCCCGCGGGTCCGAGCCTCGGCCCGCGCGTGCGCCGCGAGCCGGTGTACGGCGCCTCGGCGCGCTTCGCGCCCACCGACAACGCGCTCGTCCTCAACCGCCTGCTCTTCGGCGATCCGCTCGACATCTGGCACTTCGTCTTCGCGCCCAACGCCGCCTCGTCGTCCGCCGCGCAGCTCGCCATCCGTGCGCGCCGCGCGGGCGGCTGGAAGGGCAAGGTCGTGCAGACCGTGGCGAGCCGCCCGAAATCGTTCGGCCCCGACTCGGAGCGTCGGGGCGAGCTCGGAAGCCGAGGCATCCAGGCGCTGTTCTTCGGCGACCGCATCGTCGCGCTCTCCGAGTGGATGCGCGTGCGGCTGCTCCGCGCGCGCGTGCGCGACTCGATCGTGCGCGTCATCCCGCCGTGCGCGGACGATCCCACGGTGAAGGAGCCGGCCGCGCTCGTGCGCGAGCGCTACGAGCTCGGCAGCGGTCCGGTCATCCTCTACCCCGGCGATCTGCACGTCTCGTCCGGCGCCTCCATGGTCGCGGCCGCCGCGAGCGAGGTCCTCCGCACCGTCCCGGGCGCGCGCCTCGTCTTCGCCTGCCGCCCCAAGGGCCACGATCTCGAGGAGCGCGAGGCGGGCCTGCGCGCGGCGCTGAGCGGCCTCGATCCGTTCGTGCGCATCCTCGGCGAGGTCGACGACATGCCGTCGCTCATCGCCGCCGCCGACGTCGTCGCCTTCCCGGCCGAGGATCTCTACGGCAAGGTCGATCTCCCCATCGTCCTGCTCGAGGCGATGGCCCTGGGCCGGCCCCTGGCCCTCGTCACCGGCGGGCCGCTCGAGGAGCTCCCCGGCGTCCACGTTCCGCCGGGCGACGCGCCAGCGCTCGCGCGCGCGCTCATCGAGCTCTGTCAGGACCGCGCACTCCGTGCGCACCACGGCGCCGAGTCGCGCACGGCGTGGGAACGCAAGTTCACCCCGGAAATCGTGGCCGCGCAGCACGACGCGCTCTACAGCGAGCTATGCTAAACCGCTCCCGGCCATGTCTTCCGCCCCCAGCCCCACCGGTGTCCCCGCCGACCGCTACCTGACCAGCGCGCAGGTCCGCGCCGCGTTCCTCGACTACTTCCGCGGCAAGGGCCACGCGGTGCAGAAGAGCGGGCCGCTCATCCCGCGCAACGATCCGACGTTGATGTTCACCAACGCCGGCATGGTGCCCTTCAAGGACGTCTTCACGGGCAAGGAGACGCGCGACTACAAGCGAGCCACCTCGTCGCAGAAGTGCATCCGCATCAGCGGCAAGCACAACGACCTGGAGAACGTCGGCGTCACCGCGCGCCACCACACGTTCTTCGAGATGCTCGGCAACTTCAGCTTCGGCGACTACTTCAAGGAGGACGCGATCCGGTTCTGCTGGGAGCTCCTCACGCAGGGCTACGGCCTGCCGCCCGAGCGCATGATCATCACCGTCTTCGGCGGCGCCGACGGCGTGGCCGCGGACGACGAGGCGCGCGCCATCTGGCGCAACGTCACCGGCTTCGGCGACGACCGCATCGTCGGCATGCCCGGCATCCCCGGCGACAACTTCTGGCAGATGGGCGAGACCGGGCCGTGCGGGCCGTGCACCGAGGTCCACTACTTCCTCGGCGACCTCGAGCCCGGCGCCGCGCCCGACTACTCGACCTTCGGCCAGGAGCCCGATCCCAGCGGCCACGGCTGGTTCGAGATCTGGAACCTCGTCTTCATGCAGTTCGAGCGCAGCATCGTGGACGGCACGCCGAGCCTCGCGCCGCTGCCCGCGCCGTGCGTCGACACCGGCATGGGCCTCGAGCGCATCACCAGCGTGGTGCAGGGCAAGACGAGCAACTACGAGACCGATCTGCTGCGCAAGCTCGTCGACTTGGCCGCGGACATCGCCGGCAAGAAGTACACGGGCTCGCAGGCCGACGACGACGTCTCGATGCGCGTCATCGCCGACCACGCGCGCACCACCGCGTTCCTCATCGCCGAGGGCGTCACCCCCGATCGCGACGGCCGCGAGTACGTCCTGCGCCGCGTCATGCGCCGCGCCATCCGCCACGGCCACCGCCTCGGCATCGCCCAGCCGTTCCTGCACCGCGTCGCGCTCGAGGTCGTCGAGCTGATGGGCGACGTCTACCCCGAGCTGCGCGAGCGCCGCGAGCTCATCGCCTCGACCGCCGAGCGCGAGGAGGTCCGCTTCCGCGAGACCATCGAGCGCGGCCTCAAGATCCTCGACGAGGAGGTCGCGTCGATGCGCTCGCGCGGCGAGACCGTCATCTCGGGCGAGGTCGCCTTCAAGCTCTACGACACCTACGGCTTCCCGCTCGACCTCACCGAGGTCATCGCGCGCGAGCGCTCCCTCACCGTCGACGAGGAGGGCTACGACAAGGCGCTCGAGGCCCAGAAGGCGCGCAGCGCCGGCTCGAAGGTCGGCGAGGAGGCGGTCGAGGCCGTCTGGCACGCGATCCTCGAGAAGCACAAGGCCGTGCGCTTCACCGGCTACGAGCACGAGGACGGGCAGGGGAAGATCGTCGCCATCGTCAAGGATGGCCAGCTCGTCGACGCGGCGGCGCAGGGCGAGGGGGTCGCCGTCGTCACCGACGTGACGCCGTTCTACGGCGAGGCGGGCGGCCAGGTCGGCGACAAGGGCCTCCTCACCAGCCCTGAGGATCCGCACCTCAAATTTCATGTGCATGATACACGGAAGCCCGTCGCCGGCGTCATCGCCCACCACGGCGAGGTGACGAGCGGCGCGATCAAGGTCGGCGACACGGTCAAGCTCGAGGTCGACCACGCGCTGCGCACCGCGACGCGCCGCAACCACTCCGCGACGCACCTGCTCCACTGGGCGCTCCGCACCGTCCTCGGGGAGACGGCGACGCAGAAGGGCTCGCTCGTCGGCCCCGACAAGTTGCGCTTCGACTACGCCCACGACAAGCCGCTCGCGAGCCACGACATCGCCCTCATCGAGGACCTCGTCAACCAGAAGGTCCTGCTCGACGCCCCCGTCGAGACCGAGGTCCTGCCCATCGACCAGGCGAAGAAGCGCGGCGCGATGGCCATCTTCGAGGAGAAGTACGGCGACGTCGTGCGCGTGCTCACCATGACGAGGGACTCGGTCGAGCTGTGCGGCGGCACCCACGCGCGCGCGCTCGGCGAGATCGGCCTGTTCAAGATCGTCAGCGAGGGAGGCGTCGCGGCCGGCGTGCGCCGCATCGAGGCCGTCACGGGCCTCAACGCCCTCACCTACGTCCAGAGCCTCAAGGCCACGCTCGACGAGGCCAGCCGCGGCCTCGGCACCTCGCCCGAGGTGTTGCCCAAGGCCATCGACAAGCTCAAGGAAGAGCGCAAGCAGCTCGAGCGCGAGGTCGCCGATCTCAAGCGCAAGCTCGCGATGGGCTCGGGCGGCGGCATCGACGAGCAGCTGTCGCACGCGCGCGACATCCCCGGCGGCAAGGCCCTCAGCGTCCGCGCCGAGGTCACCGACGCCGCCACGCTCCGCGAGCTCGCCGAGAAGCTCCGCGACAAGCTCGGCTCCGCGGTCGTGCTCGTCGGCGCGGCGGGCAAGGACAAGGCGATGCTCGTCTGCACCGTCTCCAAGGA
>DATIQP010000104.1:0-7195 GCA_035470765.1 Polyangiaceae bacterium
CGGAATGTCACGGCGACGTCGCCGCCATGAAGACGGTCACCCAGGAGCAGCCGTTCACGATGGGCCGCTGCCTGTCGTGCCACGAGAAGCGTCACGCGACGCGCGACTGTTTGGGTTGCCACAAGTGAACGCCGGGAGATCTCGACGATGACCACCTCGCGACGCGGATTCCTCGGAGGGGCGGCGGCCGCGCTCGGCGCCGGCGCCCTCGCGGGCTGCGCGGATCGGCTGCCTCGATACCTCGTCCCCGCGGCCGTCCCGGCCGACGACGCCACGCCCGGCATCGCACGCTTTTATCGGACCATCTGCCGCGGGTGCCAGAGCGCGTGCGGCGTGACGGCGCGCGTGCGCGAAGGACGCGTGATCTCGCTCGAAGGAAACCCGGAGCACCCGCTGAGCCGCGGCGGCCTCTGCCCGCAGGGGCAGGCCGCGATCGAGGATCTGTACGCGCCCGAGCGGCTCGGGGCCCCGCGCGGGACAGCGGGCGAGATCTCGTGGGAAGCGGCCGAGCGAGCGCTCGCCGAGGGGCTCCGCAAGGCTCGCGACGACAAGAAGCTCATCGTGATCCTGTCCCGCCCCGAGCGCGGGAGCACCGGCAACCTGATGCGCGCGTGGCTGACGGCGCTGGGCCAGCAGCCGAGCCAGGTCGTGACGTTCGACGCGCTCGCGTCTCCGTGGCTCGCCGAAGGCGCGCGCCGGGCGTTCGGCGCCGACGCGAAGCCGGTCTACGACATGGCGAGCGCGAAGCTCCTCTTGTCCATCGGGGACGACTTCGTCGAGGAGGGCTCGCCGGTCGAGCACGCTCGCGCGCTCGCCGATCAGAGGGCGGCGGGTGGACGCTTCGTGTACGTCGGCCCGCGGCTCTCGCTGACCGCCGCCGCCGCGGACGAGTGGCTCTCGGTAACGCCGGGCACCGAAGACGTGCTCGTGCTCGGTCTCGCCCGCGCGGTCATGGACGCGTCGGCGCCGCCGCTCCCGAGCGACGTGCTGAGCGCGCTGCGGGCTCGCCTCGCGCCCTACGATCTGCCGGCCGTCGCCGCGCGCACCGGCCTCGGCGTGGGGAGTCTCCGCGATCTCGCCGCCGAGCTCGCGAGCGGTCGCCCGAGCCTGTGCGTCGGGCCGGGGCGCGCCGTGGCTGGCGACAACGCCGCCACGCTCGCGGAGGCGGTCTTCGTCCTGAACGCGGTCGCGGGCAACCTGGGTAGCACGCTGAAGCTCGCGCCGCGCTCGCAGGAAGCGTGGGCGGCGCCGTCGATGGACGTCGCCGAGCTCGTCAAGCGCGCCAGCGCGGGCGAGGTGGGCGCGCTCGTCGTCCACCACGCCAACCCCGTCGGCTTCGGCGCGGCCTTCGGAGAGCTCGCGACGGCGCTCGGCCGGGTGCCGTTCGTGGCCTCGTTCACCAACTACCTCGACGGAACCGCGAAGCGGTCTCACCTCGTCCTGCCCGATCACCACTTCCTCGAGGCCTGGTCGTCGGACGACACGCGCGCCGGGGTCACGGGGATCCAGCAGCCGGCCATGACGCCGCTGCTCGAGACGCGGTCCGCCGCCGACGTGTTGCTCGCGGCTGCGCGCGCCCTCGAGGCGACGACGGGGCTGCCCGCGGGCGAGTTCGGCGAGTCGGTGCGCGCCGCGTTCGACGAGAAGCTCGTCGAGCACGGCGGTCGCTTCGTGGAGCTCCCGCCCGAGAGCGCGTCGCTCGCGGGGGACGTCCTCGCGACCCTCGCGCCGCTCGCGCTCCAGGGGCCGGCCGACGGGCTGCCGCTGGTCGTGGCGCCGTCGCTGCGGCACCCCAACGGCCTGCTGCCGCAGGGCGAGTTGCTGCGCGAAATCCCCGACGCGCTGACCCGGGTCGCGTGGAGCGGCTGGGTCGAGCTGCACCCCGCCACGGCGGCGAAGCTCGGCGTCCAGCACGGCGAGCGCGTGGTGCTCGACGCCGCGCCGGGCCGCACGGAGCTGCCCGCGTTCGTCACGCCCGCCATCCGCGAGGGGGTGGTCGCAGTGCCGATCGGATACGCCGTCCCGCTCTTCGACGGCCGTGCCCCGGCGCTGGGCTTCGCGACGCGGGTCCGGGTGCAGCCGACGGGCCAGCCGGCGGAGCTGTTCCCCAAGAAGGAGGATCGCACGCAGCACGGTCGCCCGCTCGCTCGCAGCGTGAGCACGAAGAACCCCAGGCTCCCGCTGCTGCCGCCGAACCCCTCGATGTACCCGCCCGTCGAGCACCCCGAGCACCGATGGGCCCTGGCGATCGATCTGGATCGCTGCAACGGATGCGGAGCGTGCGTGGCCGCCTGCTACGTCGAGAACAACAACGCGATCGTCGGCGCGCTCGAATCGTGGCGCGGGCGTGACATGAGCTGGCTGCGCGTCCACGCCTTCGTGGAGACCGTGGACGGGGCGCCGCAGGCCTCGTTCGTGCCCGTCGGGTGCCAGCACTGCACCAACGCTCCCTGCGAAGAGGTCTGTCCCGCCTACGCCACGTATCACACGCGCGAGGGCCTCAACGCGATGGTGTACGCGCGCTGCGTCGGCACGCGGTACTGCGAGAACAACTGCCCGTACAGCGCGCGAGCGTTCAACTTCTTCGACCACCCGCGCAACGAGCGAGCGGCCCTGAGGCTCAACCCCGACGTCACGGTGCGCGAGCGCGGCATCACCGAGAAGTGCACCTTCTGCGTGCAGCGCATCCGCGCGGGCGAGGAGCAGGCGAAGTTCGAGAAGCGCGCAGTGCGCGACGGCGAGATCGTGCCTGCGTGCGTCTCGACGTGCCCAGCTCGGGCCATGGTCTTCGGAGACCTCAAGGACCCCTCGTCCGAGATCTCGCGCTGGGCGGCCGACGGCCGCGCCTACCACCTCCTCGAGGAGCTCAACACGCAACCGGGCGTGGTCTATCTCGCGCGCCGCAGGGACAAGGCAGGCACATGACGCACGGCAACAAGACCCCGACCGCCAGCGACGCGAGCCAGAATCCGATCACGCAGATCGAGCGGGACACGCTCGGTCACATGACCCATTCGTCCTGGTACTACTGGGCGGGGCTTCTCGCTTCGGTCAGCCTGATCGCCCTCGGCGGCTGGGCGTGGGCCCAGATGCTGCGCGAGGGGCTCGGCATCACGGGCCTCAACGCGACGGTGATGTGGGGCTCGCTCATCACCACGTTCGTCTTCTTCATCGGCGTGAGCCACTCCGGCACGCTGGTCTCGGCGATCCTCTACTTCACGCGCTCGCCGCTGCGCGCGGCCGTCGGGCGCTCCGCGGAGGCGATGACCGTCATCGCCATCATGACCGCAGGGCTCTACCCGGTCATCCACGTCGGGCGCGCGTGGCTGAGCTTCTTCTTGCTCCCGTACCCGAACCAGCGCGGCCTCTGGCCGAACGTCCGCTCGCCGCTGGTGTGGGACGTGTTCGCGGTCTGCTCGTACGTGACGGTGAGCGCGCTCTTCCTCTACATGGGCATGCTCCCGGACTTCGCGCTGCTCAAGGGGCGCGCCCGTGGCTGGCGGCGGCCGCTCTACCGCCTGCTCTCGCTCGGCTTCGCGGGCACCGACGGAGAGTGGGGGCTCTTCGAGAAGGCCTACCCGATCTTCGCGGGCATCGTGATCCCGCTCGCGGTCTCGGTCCACAGCGTCGTGTCGTGGGATTTCGCCATGACGCTGATGCCCGGCTGGCACTCGTCGATCTTCCCGCCGTACTTCGTGGCCGGCGCCATCTTCTCCGGCATCGCGATGGCCATCCTGCTGCTCGGCGGCTTGCGCCGCGGCTACAAGCTCCAGCGCTACATCACGATGGACCACTTCGATCTGCTCGCCAAGCTCCTGCTCGGCATGAGCGTGGTCATGACCTTCGTCTACGCGACCGAGTTCTTCATGGCCTTCTACCGCGGCAGCGAGACCGAGGTGGAGCTGTTCCGGTGGCGCGCGACCGGCTCGTACGCGCCCGTCTTCTGGTCGGTCGTGCTGTTCAACAGCGTCGCGCCGCTGGCGCTCTTCTGGAGGTCGGCGCGACGCAGCCTTCCGACGCTGGTCTTCCTGTCCGTCTTGGTCACCGTCGGCATGTGGCTCGAGCGGTTCATGTTCATCGTGAGCACGCTGGCCCACCACTACGACCCGTACAACTGGCGAAACTACACGCCCACCGCGCGCGAGCTGTGCATCTGCGCCGGCGGCTTCGGCGTGTTTCTGACGCTCTTCTTGCTGTTCATCAAGATCCTGCCGCCGATGTCCATCGCCGAGACCATGCAAGGGGAGCACGCCGGCGACAATCCCCACGCCGCGGAGCCTCCGTCCGAGGAGGCGGAGGCGGCGAGACAGGCGCTCGCCGCGCCGGAGGTGAGCCATGCGACCTGACGACGTCATCGCGGTGTTCGCCGACCCGGACGCGGCGGAGCAGGCGCTCGTGGCGCTGCGCGACGAGGGAGTCGCCGGGGCGCGCGTGGCGAGCCCGGCGCCCTTCCCGGCGGTCCACCGGACGGGCCACCCGGGCCCGTGGCGCGCGCTCGGCTGGATCGCCCTCATCGGAGGCCTGACGGGGCTCAGCAGCGCCGCCGCGTTTCAAGTCGCCTCGATGGAGTCGATGAACATGATCGTCGGCGGCAAGCCCATCGTCTCGTGGACGGCGTTCGGCGTCATCATGTTCGAGCTCACGCTGCTCTTCGCGGGCGTCTCCAACTTCAGCGCGCTCGTCATCCTTTCGGCGTTCACGCGGCGCCGGCTTCCGAAGCGGGCGCGCAAGGAGGTGACGAGCGAGCGGATCGTCGTCGTCGTCCCCCTGGGCGGCGTTCCGGACGAGCGCCGGAACGCGATCAAGCGCTCGCTCTCGGATGCCGTGGAGGTGCTGTCATGAGGGCGGGCGGATGGCTGGTCCCGCTGCTGGGCCTCGCGCTGCTTTCGTGCGACGCCAAGAAGCGCTGGCCCGCCGGCATGGAGCAGCAGCAGGCCGTGTTGCCTCTCGCCGAGGCGCGGCCGGCGCCTCGCGGCTCGGTCCCGCTCGGCGGCGTCGAGACGCTCGAAGATCGCGAGGACGACACGGACCTCAAGAGCCCGTACGCGCTCGACGACGTCGCGGCCAAGCGCGGCGCGAAGAGCTTCGCCGCGCACTGCGTCGCCTGCCACGGCACCGAGGCCCGCGGCGACGGCAAGGTCTCCGACAAGTTCCCCCAGGCGCCGAACCTGCGTCACAACAGCATCTGCAAGCGCACCGATGGCTTTCTGTACGGCACGCTGACCGCGGGAGGGCGCGCGATGCCGACCATGCGCGAGGGCATGACCTCGCAGGAGCGATGGGATCTCGTGGCCTACATTCGCACGCTCCAGAAGGAGGGGTGCACGAGCGGTGAGACCACTCCGCCCGCGGGCGCGCCGCAAGGAGGTACGCCGTGACGCAGTGGCTCAGCGAGACCCAGGAGGTGCTCGGTCGCCGGCTCGCGTGGGCGGCGCTGGCCGCCATGTCGATCGGCCTGCTCGCCTTCGCGACCGGGCTCTTCGGCGGCGAGTCTCCGCGCACGTTCGGCGCGCTCATCGCGAGCTGGCTCTTCTTCGCGGGAGCCGCGGCGGGCGCGCTGGCCTTCCGGGCCTTCTTCCGCATCGTCGACGCGCGCTGGGCGAGGCCTCTCGCCGGACTCGGCGCGACCCAGCTCGGCTTCGCCCCGGTGGCGCTGCTCGTGCTCGCGGTCATCCTGATCGGCGCGGGTCTCGCGCCGTGGCTCCACGCGGAGGGCGCCTGGATGCACCTCCCGATCCTCGCCGCGCGCCAGCTCGCGCTCTCGGCGGTGCTGTTCGGCTTCGCGTACCTCGAGCTCCGGCGCGCGCGCGGCGGCGACGACCGACCCAAGGCGCGCTCCGCCGTGATCTACTGCCTGCTGTTCGCCGTGGTGGTGAGCGTCTGGGCGTTCGATTTCGTGCTCGGGCCCGATCCCGCCTTCCAGAGCACGCTCATCGGGACGTACGTCTTCATGAGCGCGTTCATCGCGGGCACGGGCGTCGTCACGCTCCTCGCGCTGCTCCGCGACAAGGTCGGCGAGGGCGAGCGCCGGGACGTGGGCGCCTTCATGCTCGCGCTCTCGATCTTCTGGGCCTACCTCTTCTGGTCGCAGTACCTGCCCATCTGGTATGGCAATTTGCCCGATGAGGCGGCGTTCGCTCTGCGGCGCGGCACGGGCGGGCAGGGCGCGATCGTGCTCGCCGTGATCGCGCTGGTCTTCGCGGTCCCCTTCCTCACGCTCCTCTTGTATCCGAAGGGGCGGGGCTCGCGGCGCGTTCTCGGCGGGCTCGTCATGGTTCAGCTGCTCGGGCTCTGGCTCAACTGTCACATGCTCGTCGTGCCCTCGCTGACCGCCGCCGGCGCGCCCGCCATCGGACCGCGTGACGTCTTCATCGCGCTCGGCATGCTCGGGGCGTTCACGCTCTCCTCCGCTCGAGGATTGCGCCAGGTCATCACAGCCTGACGCGCGCTTGTGTACCCTTTGGGTGCGCTCGCCTGCAGAGGCAGCGCCCTGACAGCGGGTACCGACATGGCGATGCGTGAGTCACCACAGCTCGAGGACGTGCGCCCGGCGCCGGCGACGTGGTGGAAAGGCCGGTCGCAAGCGCAGCCCCAGCACCTGCGATCGAGCGTCCCGTGCCGCGCCGCGTGCCCCGTCGACACGAACGCCGGCGGCTACGTGAGCTTGATCGCGCAGGGCTACGACGAGCAGGCGTACGCTCTTCTTCGCCGGAGCAACCCGTTCGCCTCGGTCTGCGGGCGCGTGTGCGCGAGCCCCTGCGAGCGAGTCTGCCGGCGAAGCGTCATCGACGCTCCGATCCAGATCCGCGCGCTCAAGCGCTTCGTCAACGAGGGGCTCGGCGTGGAGAGCGGCCGCTCCTTCGCGGAGATCCGCAAGATGATCCAGCCGCCTCGCCCCATCGCCGACCGGCCCGGCACGGTCGCGATCATCGGCGCGGGACCGGCGGGGCTCGCGTGCGCGCATGACCTCGCGCTGATGGGTCACCGGGTGACCGTGTACGAGGCCGCGCCAGTCGCCGGCGGGATGATGCGCCTCGGCGTCCCGGAGCACCGGCTGCCCCGAGCGGTGCTGCAGGCCGAGATCGACTTCATCGAGTACCTGGGGGTCGACATCCGCCTCGGCGTGGACGTCGGGCGCGACGTGACGTTCGCCTCGCTCGCCGCCACCCACGACGCGGTCTTCATCGCCGTCGGG
>DATIQP010000105.1:0-1629 GCA_035470765.1 Polyangiaceae bacterium
GGCATGCACCGCCTCGCGCCGGACAACACCGACGCGCTCTTCCTCTTGGCCAAGGGCTGGGCGGGCTACGGCTACGCCATCGCCGAGGACGACATGGACGCCGCGATCGACGCGAACAACGAGGAGCTCGCGGCCTACCACAAGAAGCGCGCGCGCATGGCCTACGAGCGCGCGATCTTCTACGGGCTCGAGCTGCTGGGCCACTCCGCCGAGGGCTTCGACGCCGCCAAGAAGAACGAGGAGACGTTCAAGAAGTGGCTCGACAAGAACTTCGACGACAAGGAGAACGCCGCGGACCTCTTCTGGGTCGGCTACGCGTGGCTCTCGCGCGTCAACGTCTCCAAGGAAGATCCGGCGCTCGTCGGAGAGCTGTTCGTCGGCGTGGCGATGCTCGAGAAGAGCGTGCAGCTCGACCCGACCTACAACCACTACGCCGGCTCCGTCGCCCTCGCCGCGTACCACGCGCGCACCGCGATGAGCGAGATGGACCAGTCGCAGAAGATGTTCGAGGACGTGCTCGCCAAGACCGAGCGCAAGACGCTCGTCGTGCAGGTGAACTACGCCACGCGCTACGCCTGCAACAAGGGCGACCGGGCCCTCTACGAGAAGCTCATCAACGAGGTCCTCACCGCCGACGATCCCGACCCGCAGCAGCGCTTCACGAACACGCTCGCCAAGCGTCGCGCTCGCCGGGCGCTCACCAAGTCGCGCATGGAGGATTGCGGCTTCTGACGCACCGCGACATGTGGTTTTGGCTTGGGATGTTGAATCCCAGCACGTAGGTTTCGTCCAATCTAGGGCAAACCGGGCCTAACGGGTCCAAGCCCTGCCGGGAGGTTTTCAATGCTTTCGAAGCTGGTTCGCTCCTCTGCCCTCGTCGCCGCCGTCGTGGGCGCGGCCCTCGCCATGGCGGGTGACGCCCAGGCCGACGCGACGACCCTGAAGATCGGCACGCTCGCCCCGGGCGAGTCGCCGTGGGGCCAGGTCTTCAAGGTCTGGAAGAAGGCGGTCGCAGAGCGCAGCGGCGGGAACCTGGACCTGCAGTTCTTCTGGAACGGCACGCAGGGCGACGAGAGCGCGATGGTGGGGAAGATCCGCACCGGCCAGCTCGATGGCGCCGCGATCACCGCGATCGGCCTCGGGCAAATCTACAAACAGGTGCTCGTGCTGCAGCTGCCGGGCCTGTACCGCGACTGGGGCAAGCTCGACAACGCCCGCAACCAGATGAAGGGGCAGTTCGATCAGCAGTTCGAGGCCCAGGGCTTCAAGGTGCTCGGCTGGGGCGACGTCGGCAAGGCGCACGTCATGAGCAAGGGCTTCCAGGTCCGCACGCCGGACGATCTGAAGCACAAGAACACGTACTACTACTACGGTGACCCGATCGGGCCGGTGCTCTACTCGCTCGTCGGCGACGTCACGCCGAAGCAGATGAACGTGACCGAGATCCTGCCCGGCCTCACCGGCGGTGCGATCAACGTCGTCACTGCGCCGGCCCTCGCCGCCGAGCAGCTTCAGTGGGCCTCGCGTCTCGACAACATCAACACCGCGACGGCCGCGGTCGCCATCGGCGCGCTGGTCTTCTCCTCCGCGAAGCTCAAGAGCCTCCCGGCGGACGCTCAGAACCTCCTC
>DATIQP010000106.1:0-7846 GCA_035470765.1 Polyangiaceae bacterium
GTAGGGGTGGCGACCTACCTGATCGAGGACAGTTGCTCGAACCGTGCAGCCAGGTGTGCGCGGGCCTCTCCGGTCTCGTAGAGCATGCGGACGGAGGACCGCGAACTCAGCTTCGTCGACTTGCCGCCACCGGCCTGCCACCGGCCTCGCGCGATTGAGCGAGCATCTCGATGCCCTCATCCTTCGCGGACGGTGAGAGGTGCATGTAGCGCATGGTGACCGACAGCGACGTGTGTCGGGCCAGTTCCTGGATCGTCTTCGCCGGTACGCCGGCCATCGCCAGGTGCGAACAGAAGGTGTGGCGGTAGATGTGCATGCGGCCCGTCAACGGCAGCCCCGCCTTGCGCTCCGCCTTCATCACCCAGAGCTTGAGCACCTTGGGTGTCAGCTCGCTGCCGTCGTCCCCGTAGAACACGCGGGGGCCGCGCATGTGCCGGACCGCCTTGAGAGCTTCGAGCAGCCTCGGCGTGCAGGGCACCGGCTTGGCCAGCTCCCCCTTTACAACGTCTTCGTACTTCACGCCCTTCTTCCAGTAGACGGAGCGAACCGGCGTGAAGCGACCGCTCTTGAAATCCACGTCTGCGAGGTCGAGGCCGATGATCTCGCCTCGGCGGAGGCCTCCGTCGCCGCCAAGGAGCACGGCCGCATAGATGCGCGGGTCGACCGCTTTGGCTCCGTCAACCAACCGCTCGTAGGTCGCGTGCTCGTAGAACCCTGGGGTCTTCTGAGAGTCCACCCGGTCCATTTCGATGGTGCAGGGCATCTCCGTGAGCCCGGTTCGCTTTCGCCAGCGGACGGCGGTGTGGAGAAGGGACGACAGCACGCTGGCGCGATTGTTGAGCGTCTTGCGGCTCTTCGTCGGTCGGATGACGACCTCGCCCTTGCCGTCGAGCGTGGGAGCCTTGTAGCCGCCCTTCACCCAGCGACCCTTGAGGTCGGCCACGACGTCGTCCGTGATTTGGTCGAGCCGTCGGTGCCCCACGAACGGCAGGATGTGGCACCGGAGGATCATCTCGGCGGTGTCGGTACCGCTCTGCTTGCGTAGGCTGCCCTCCAGGTGCTTCTCGACCCATTCAGGGGCGAAGGCCGCGATGGTCATGCACGCCAGCTTCTGTTCGGCCGCTCGTCCGACATCCACCGGCGCGTGAAGCTCACCGAGAAGGGTTGCGTGACGGTGGTCGCCCCAGTTGCGGGCCTGCGTTTGAGTGCCCTCGACGACCTTGCGGTCCCGGGCCTTCGAGCCGTCTGGTCGACGGACCCGAACGTCCACCATCCAGCGCCGCTTGTCGCCCCGCCAAGGCGTCACCCGAACCGTCATGGGGACGGATCCTAGCACGCCCGGGGCAATAGCGGGGCAACGGGGTGTTTCAGGTGATGCGAAGGCTGATTTTAGCCCAAAAACTGGTGGAGGCGCCGGGAATCGAACCCGGGTCCGAAAACGTCTCGCTCCTCACTTCTACGTGCGTATCCGGCCTACTAAATCGCCCCGAATTGCGCCGACCAGCGGGCTCTCTCCAGGGCTATTCACCTGTTTGCTCCTCACCCCCCGCCCGGTGACCCGACGGGAAGCCAGCCAGTTTGGTCACGCCCTTCTCGAGGTACTGGCAGACCTCTGAGTCGGACGGCGTTCAACTGTTTTTAGGCAGCGAGCGCGATTGCGTTATCGTTCGCAATTGGGGTTTCTATGCTTTTTACGTGGGGCACAGAAGCCACGGCACGCGATGAAGAGTTCGTCATCTCCGTCGAAACCGATCGCCCCCGAATGTTGCTCGAGGCTCATTCCTTTCGTCCCCCCAACGTAGACACACCCCAGGGCCCGTCAAGTCGAGCCTGGAAACCCACGGACGAGGCTCGGCGGCCTTCCTGACGCTCGCGGTACGCGCCACGCGTCACCGCGGGGCCGTGTTCACGCCGTCGCCGGCCACGTGGAGCACCTTGCCGCTCGAGAGGGTGGAGATCCTCGGTGCTCCGAGGCCGTAGATCTTCGCATGCGCCCCCTCGCAGCCCTCCCTCTGCTCGCCGTCCTTGCCTGCAAACCGACCTCCTCGCCCGCCGATCGGATCGCCTTCAGCTTCTCGAGCCCCGAGGCCAAGACCGCCGGCGACGCCATCGACGCCTTCGGCGCCGATCTGCACCGCGTCGTCGCGAGCAAGGACGGCAACCTGATCTACTCGCCCGCGAGCATCTCCATCGCGCTCGCGATGACCGAGGGCGGCGCGCGCGGCGCGACCAAGGCGGAGATGGACAAGGTGCTGCACCTGCCTCCGAACGCGCAGGCCACGTACGCCGGGCTGCTCGCCAAGCTCGGCGCCAGCAAGAGCCCGGAGCTGAACATCGCCAACCGCCTCTTCGGCGAGAAGAGCTTCGCGTTCGATCCGGCGTTCGTGAAGACCACCAAGGACTCGTTCGGCGCGCCGCTCGAGCCGGTCGATTTCAGGAAGGACGCCGAGGGCGCGCGGATCCACATCAACGGCTGGGTCTCCGACAAGACGAGCGGCAAGATCCACGACCTGCTGGCTCCGGGCATGGTCGGCCCGGACTCGCGCCTGGTGCTGACGAACGCAATCTACTTCAAAGGGAAATGGGCGCACGCCTTCGACAAGGCCGCCACCCGTGACGATACCTTCCACGCGAAGACCGACGAGACGGTGCCGATGATGCACGAGACCGCCAGCGCCAAGCTCGGCGAGCACGCCAACGCCCAGGTGCTCGAGCTCGGCTACCAGAGCGACGGCGGAGGTCCGAAGGTGTCGATGGTGATCGTCCTGCCGAAGGACGTGCACGGTATCGGCGAGCTCGAGAAGTCGTACGCGAGCGAGGGCCTGGCGCCGTTCGTCGCCTCCGAGCAGCAGACGCCGGACGTGGTGATCTCGCTGCCGAAGTTCAAGGCCGAGACGTCGCTCGAGCTCGCTCCGACGCTCGCCGCCCTGGGGATGAAGCTCGCGTTCGGCGACACGGCCGATTTCTCGGGCATCTCGAAGGATCCGCTCGAGATCTCGAGCGTCGTGCACAAGGCGTTCGTCGACGTCGACGAGCAGGGCACCGAGGCCGCCGCCGCGACCGCCGTCACCATGGTGGCGGCAGGCGCCGCGCCGGTGAGCGCCCGCTTCGAGGCCGATCACCCGTTCTTGTTCTTCATCCGCGACACCGAGAGCGGCACGGTGCTGTTCGCCGGCCGCCTGTCGGATCCCAAGCAGGGCTAGTCTCGGACCAGGTCGCGCACGACGTCCCCCGCGCCGAGGATCTTGCGCACGCGCCGCGCCGACTCGCCCGCGTAGAGGGCAGCCACCTCGATCGCGCGCGGGTCGGCTCCGGGGCCGGGAGCGACGGGCGTGTAGAGCGGCACGGACAGCTTCTGACGCGAGGTGGGATCGGACGCGCCGACAGGCATGATCCTCGACAGCGGGCTCGACAGGCGCTGGGCGATCCGCACCGAGCGCGGCGGTTGGCCGTCGGGGCCGCACCATCGCCGGGTCGCCGCGTTCGGCAGCACGCGGTGGCGCGCCGGCCAGCCCATGCCGAACAGCGTCGTCTCGATCGTCTCCTGGGCGCCGAGGACACGCTCCTTGTAGAGCGCGTGCGCGGCCGCTTCCTCCGTCGCCAGAAAGCGCGTCCCGCAGAGGACTCCCGCCGCGCCCGCCGCCAGCGCGGCCTTCACGTCGTCGCGCTCGGCGATGCCCCCGGCGAGGAAGACGGGCTTGTCGCCGGCGATGGCGCGGACGGGGCCGAGCAGATCCGTTGCCGGAACGCGGCCGAGCAGGTGGCCGCCCGATTGGATCCCCTGGGCGATGACTCCGTCGGCGCCGTCCGCCAGCGCTCGCTTCGCCTCTTCGGGCGTGCCGATCTGGTGGAGCACCACGATCCCGGCGGCGCGGAGCTCAGCGACCGCGCGCGGCAGGAACCCGTAGAAGAGGACGACCGCCGCGGGCCGCGCCTCGAGGCACGCGCGCACGTGCGCCGGGTGCGTGAAGGGGACCAGCAGGTTGGCCGCGACGGGCCGCCCGGGAGCGAGCTCGCGCGCGCGCCGGATCGATCTCGCGAGCTCCCGCGCCGTCACGAGGCCCACGGTTCCGAGGCCGCCCGCGCGAGAGACCGCGGCGGCGAGCTCCGGGCCGGCCATCCCACCGGCAAAGCCGGCCTGCAAGATGGGGTGCGCGAGCTTCAGGCGATCGAGGATATCCATGCGAGTTCCCTCCCTAGGGATCGGCGGGCCGCCCCGGGCTGAAGCCCGGGGCAGGCGGAAGATCGCCTGTCGACTCTATCAAAGCCCGCCTTCGGCGGGCTCTCGTGGTGGGAGTCCGCCAACGGCGGACTTGAGTCGGGAGGTTCGATGCTTTCTTTGCCTGCCCCGGGCTTTCAGCCCGGGGCGGCCCATCGGCGTACGAGATCTTGCGCGGCGTAGCGCTCGCACCAGGCGGCGAACTCCGCGCGCGGCGTGCCGCGGAAGCGAAGGTCGTCGGCGCGCTCGGCGAGCGGGACGTCGGTGCGCAGCGTGGCGAGCTCCTTGTAGAGTGCAACCTTCTCGCGGCTCTCGGCGAGCGTCCTGGCGAGCTTCTCGCGCCCGCGCACCTCGGCGGGCCACTTCTGCCAGTCGTCGGGGATGCGCTCGATGTGCTCGAAGCGCCCGAGCAGCGCCGCCGCGCTCTTGTCGCCGAAGCCGGGCAGCCCCGGGATCCCGTCGGAGGTGTCGCCCACGAGCGCGAGCCAGTCGGGCACGCTCGCCGGGCCGAAGCCGCGCATCGCCCGCAACGTCTTCTCGTCGGTGAGCTTCTTGCGGACGCGATCGATCTGCACCACGCGCTCGCCCTGCAGGCACTGGCCGAAATCCTTGTCGGGCGACAGGATGCGGATCTGCTCGAAGTCGGCGGCGAAGCGCGCGCAGGCAGTCGCGATGGCGTCGTCGGTCTCGAACTCCTTCATCGACCAGACGACCACGCCCACCGCGCGCGCGGCCTCTTCGACCTCGTCGAACTGCGCGCGCAGCTCGGCCGGGACGCCCTCGTCCGACTTGTACGCCTCGAACAGATCGTTGCGGAACGAGCGGATGGGGTTGTCGAAGGCGACGGCGACGTGCGTCACCGCCTCGGCGCGCTCGGCGAGGAGCCCGAGCAGCGACTGCAAGACCCCCACGGTGGCCTTCTTGGGCCGGTCCGGCCGCGGGGCGTAGTGCGCCCGGAAGAGCTCGAACGTCCCGTCGACGAGGTGGAGTCGCATCGGCCGTGCCCGGTTCTACCGGAGGCGGCCGAAATGAAAAGCGCCGCTCGCCTCGAGGAGGGAGCGGCGCGGGAGAATTCGAACGACGGGTGGGAGAAAGCGACAGGCTCGGGAGGAGGGTCCCATGCGGCGGTCGAGCCGGTTCGCCTTGGTCACAAAACGACGTTTTGGGCTTGGCGGGGTATGTGACGTCGTCTTGCGGTTCAGGATTGGCGAGACGCTCTCAGCGCCACGCCGTCGTTCGATGATGTAACGGGGTGGGGGACCGGATCATTCCGAAAAAAGATCGATCTAGAACTCGACCGCCAGACCGGCGCAAATCGTGTTGGTTCCCACGCGAAAGGCCTTCGAGGACCCGAAGTTGTCGAGGTTGGCGAACATCCACTCGGCGAACGCGTAGGTCGTGTTGATCCCGCCGCCCTGGTCCATGGACGCGGCCGCGCGCGGATCGAGCCAGTTGAGCGCGAGCGCCCCGCCGACCGCGAACTGTTCGCCCCAGGTCCAGCCCGACCCGCTCACGCCGTTGAACGTCGAGGTGCCCGAGTCGGTGAACGTCCGCCAGATCGTCATCGCGACGCCGAGCTTCGCGTAGGGCACGAACGGGATTTTGTAGTCGTGCCAGAGCGTGTCGACGCGCAGGACCGCCACGGCATAGAACGGGAAGACCTCGATGTTGGTGTTCTCCGCCGAGACGCCCGAGCCGTCCGCGAGCGGCGCCGGCGCGCTCATCTGCGTGTAGCCGAACGACAGGCCCGGGCCGATCGTGCCGAAGTGGGGGATGCGGATCGCCTGCCAGTCGAACTCGCCCGAGAAGAGCAGGCGAGGCATCGTGCCGAACGTCTCCTGGTACGGCTTGCCCGTGAGCCCCGGCTGGCTGTCGATGGCCGGCCAGTACGGCGCGAAGCGCAGCTCGAGCGCGAAGTGCTGAGGCGACTCCTTCGGCTTCGGGAAGTCGCTGTCGTCGGCGCGCGCCGGCGTAGCCCACATCCACAGGGCGCTCGTGCCCGCAACGATGACCGCAGCCGCTTTTCTCATGTCCGTCTTCGTGCCCTTCGGGCTGTCGGCCCGCCCGCGGCGGGAGCTCAGTGCTTGTCGTTGTCTCTTCCGGAGCGGCGGCGACGATAGCGGGCGATGGCCGCGCCGGCGACGATCATCACGAGGGCGCCGAACGGCATGCCGCCGGGGCCGCCGACGGCTTGCAGCGCGCAGAAGCCGCCCGCCGTGCCGCCCTCTTCGCGGTACTTCTTCCAGAAGTCGTCGATCGCCGCCGGCGACGCGCAGACCACGCTCGAGAGCTGGCCGTCGTTCTGGAACGAGTCGAACGCGGCGACGGCGATGGCGTACGAGACCCCGTTGGTGAGGCCCGTCACGCTCGCCTTCGCGTTGGTCGTGCCCGTCGCCTGCTTGACGATCGTCGTCCCCGCGTCGATGGCTTGATCGCTGGTGTTGATGCTCGTGCTGGTGGAGCACGTCCCACCTCCCCCCGGGGGGTTGTAGACCTGGTAGCAGCCGGCGTCCTGAGTGATCGGGTTGCCCGCGTCGTCGACGAAGACCGGGTTGCCCGCGTCGTCGTAGACGGGGAGGCCGGCGTCGTCGAGGAGCTGGGTGCCCTGCGCGGCGTCGCCGCACACCGTGGTTACGTCGCCCGCGGCATCGCCCACGGGGGCTCCGCCGCTCGGGGAGGCATAGACGTTGTAGCCCTGCAGGTCCGCTTCGCCGGGCGGACCGTTCCACGTGACGATGACCTCGCCGTCGCCGCTGCTCGCGGCGACGTTGGTCGGCGCGTTGGGGCCGACGAGCTTGACCTTGATCGGGTAGGCGGGGGCGTTGGAGTCGGGTGTCGGCTTGCCCCCCCCGAACCACATGAACCAGATGTTGACGCTGGTCTCGCCGCTGCTGACCACCGTGTTGCCCGCATCGTCGGTGGTCGTGGTCGTCGTCGTGTTCGCCGCCGCAGACGAGCACACGTCCGGCGCTTTGGCAGCCGAGTAGGTGAGGACCTTCGTGGCCGAAAAGAGCTGGCTCACGATGTCCGCGACGCGAACGTTGACCGTGAGGACGAGACTCGTTGCCTGGATGTTGCTGGGGAAGATGGGCCAGCACGTGGGATTCTGGCCACTGGTCGTACCTGCCTGCGTGCAGTCACCCGTGCCAGCCCAGGCCTGGAGCGAGTCGCTTGTCGGGAGGTTGCCGAGCTGCAGGCTGAACTGGATGTACGTGTCGTCGGCGCACTCCTTGAAGTTCACGCCCTGCTGGTTGCCGTGGACGATCAGCGTCGGGATCTGCGTCTTGCCATCCGAAGCGAGCCGGATGGGGGGCGTCGAGGTGAACGCGACCGTCGGCGCGGCGCTCGCCCTCCCCGCGAGCAAGAACGTCGCGGCAGCGAGCATGACGACAGGGAGGTGGCGAAGAAGAGACCGCATGGGCAGCTCCGTTCAATCCTTGAGCATAGCGCGTGCCACGGCTCGGGTGGCGCTTTCCCCGAGAAAGCGGGCGGTGATTGTGCCCGATGCGGCCAACATGGCACGCTCCGGGCGTTGACGCTCCGTGTCGTGACAAGTTGACACTCGCTCCCGCTCCCGATCCGTCATAATTCCCTTTGGCATGACGACCCACCTCATCGCAGCGCACC
>DATIQP010000107.1:0-11524 GCA_035470765.1 Polyangiaceae bacterium
CGCTACGGCGCCGGCGTCGTCGTGATGGCGTTCGACGAGAAGGGGCAGGCCGAGACCGCGGCGCGCAAGGTCGAGATCTGCAAGCGCGCCTACAAGCTGCTCACCGAGGAGGTGGGCTTCCCGGCCGAGGACATCATCTTCGACGTCAACGTCCTGGCGATCGCCACCGGCATCGAGGAGCACAACGACTTCGCCAAGAGCTTCATCGAGGCGGTCCGCGTCGTGAAGAAGGAGTGCCCGCGCGTCAAGACGAGCGGCGGCATCTCGAACCTGTCGTTCTCGTTCCGCGGCAACAACGTCGTCCGCGAGGCGATCCACACGGCGTTCCTCTATCACGCCATCAAGGCCGGCCTCGACATGGGCATCGTCAACGCCGGTCAGCTCGGAATCTACGAGGAGATCCCGCCGGAGCTGCGCGAGCACGTGGAGGACATCCTCTTCAACCGCCGCCCCGACGCGACCGAGCGCATGGTGGAGCTCGCCGAGCGCGTGAAGGGCAGCGGCAAGAAGAAGGAGCTGGACCTCTCCTGGCGCGAGGCCCCCGTCGAGAAGCGCATCGAGCACGCGCTCGTGGCGGGCGTCGTGGAGTTCATCGAGGCCGACGCCGAGGAGGCTCGACTGAAATACGGCGCCCCGCTCAAGGTCATCGAGGGCCCGCTGATGGACGGGATGAAGATCGTCGGCGACCTGTTCGGCGCGGGGAAGATGTTCTTGCCGCAGGTCGTCAAGAGCGCGCGCGTGATGAAGCGCGCCGTCGCGTGGCTCGAGCCGTTCATGGAGCAGGAGAAGCTGGCGGCGGCGACGGTCTCTGCGAAGGGGCGCATCCTCATGGCCACGGTGAAGGGCGACGTCCACGACATCGGCAAGAACATCGTCGGCGTGGTGCTGGCGTGCAACAGCTACGAGGTCATCGACCTCGGCGTCATGGTGTCGTGCGACACGATCCTGAAGACGGCGAAGGAGAAGAACGTCGACGTCATCGGCCTGTCGGGTCTCATCACGCCCTCGCTCGACGAGATGAGCTACGTCGCCAAGGAGATGCAGCGGCAGCACTTCGACCTGCCGCTGCTCATCGGCGGCGCCACGACCAGCCGCCAGCACACGGCGGTGAAGATCGCGCCCGGCTACGAGCACCCGACCGTCCACGTCCTCGACGCCTCTCGCGCCGTCGGCGTCGTCTCGGCGCTGCTCGACCCGGTCAAGAGGGCCGAGCTCGCCGCGAGCAACGCCGAGGAGCAGGCGTCGCTGCGCGAGCTGTTCGCGAACAAGACGGGCAAGGAGATCACTCCCTACGCCGAGGCCAACGCCGACCGAACCCGCATCGAGTGGCGCGAGGCGGACGTGCCACAGCCGGAGTTCACCGGGGTGCGAAAGCTGCGGAAGATCAGCCTCGAGGAGATTGCGAGGTACATCGACTGGACGTTCTTCTTCACGACCTGGGACCTGCCCGGAAAGTACCCGGAGATCCTCAAGCACCCGGAGCGCGGCGCCGCGGCGCGAGATCTCTTCGACGCGGGCAAGAAGGCGCTCGCGGAGATCATCCAGAGCGGCTCGCTGGAGGCCCGAGCGGCGTACGGCTTCTTCCCGGCGCACGGCGAGGGCAACGACGTCGTGGTCTACGAGGACGAGGCGCGCACGCGCGAGGCGGCGCGGTTCTTCTTCTTGCGCCAGCAGACCATGAAGAAGGACGGGAGCCCGCACTGGTGCCTGGCCGACTTCGTCGCGCCGCGCGAGACGAAGCTCCGCGACCACCTCGGAGGCTTCGCCGTCACGATCCTCGGCGCGGAGGAGCTCGCCAAATCGTACGAGAAGAAGCTCGACGACTACGGCTCCATCATCGTCAAGGCCCTCGCCGATCGCCTCGCCGAGGCGCTCGCCGAGATGACGCACGCGCGCGCGCGCGTCGAGTGGGGCTACGGCAAGGACGAGAAGCTCTCGAACGAGGAGCTCATCGCGGAGAAGTACCGCGGCATCCGCCCGGCGCTCGGGTACCCTGCGTGCCCGGACCACCGCGACAAGGGCACGCTCTTCCGCCTGCTCGGCGCCGAGGAGCTCGGCGTGCGGCTGACCGAGAGCTTCATGATGGTGCCGGGCTCCAGCGTGAGCGGCATCTACCTCGCGCACCCGCAGGCGCGGTACTTCAACGTCGGTCGGGTCAGCCGCGAGCAGGTGGAGGACTACGCGCGCCGTCGGGGCGAGACGGTCACGGAGTGCGAGCGGTGGCTCGGGCCGAGCCTCGGGTACGTGCCCGCGAGCTGATCAGCGCGGCACCGCCGCGCACGTGCCTTCCTTGCACCGCGCGACGAAGTCGGCGACCCGCCCGGTGACCTTCGGGCACTGGATGCGCTCGTCGCACGCCGCGCACGAGGCCGCCGCGCAGGCCTGTTGCCGGCGCTCGGCCTCGATCCGAGGGAGCGCGCGCGGCTCGGCCTTGCAGCAAGCGCAACAGCCCGCGAAATCCGTCACGACACAGTCGCCGTCGGACGCGCACGATGCCGGCGCGCCGCTCGGGGTCTTCGCGGGCGCCGAGGCGCACGCGGCGATCACCACCAAGAACACGGTCGCCATCGGTGCTCCCCAACGCGCCATGCGGCGAGAGTAGCAGGCCCCGAGCTCTGCGGCGGGCCGTAGGCTGAGACGGAGGGGCATGCACGATGCAGCGGTCGTTGCATGAGCATCACGCGCTTTGGCTGGGCCGGCGTCCTCGTCTTCTGCGCGGCAGGCTGCCGAGCTACACCGCCGCCCACCACGCCGGCGCCGGTGCCGAACACCCCGCTCGCGGCCGCGACGCTGACGTTCGCCGAAGCGCAGCCGCCCATGCCCGTCGAAGCGGAGGACCCGCCGCCGCCCCAGCAAGTACAGATCGCGGTGCAAGGGGACGCGTACGCCGACACCGATCCGAGCGCGCTCGTGGACTTCCGTACCACGCTCGACCCGTACGGCACGTGGATGAACGACTCCGTGTACGGCACGGTGTGGGTGCCCAGCCGGACCTACGTCGGCAAGGGTTTCACGCCGTACCTGACGGCGGGGCACTGGGTCTACGACAACGACTACGTCTGGGTCAGCGACTACCCCTGGGGCTGGGCGCCGTTCCACTACGGGCGGTGGGTGTTCATCCCGGCGATCGGCTGGTCGTGGATCCCCGGGCGCGCCTACGCGGGCGCGTGGGTCGACTGGCGCCTCTCCGACGACTCGGCGTACCTCGGATGGGCGCCGACGCCTCCGTCGTGGGTCTGGCGCGAGGGAGTCCCGGTGGGGATCGGCTTCGCGCCGTGGGAGCCGTGGGCGTTCGCGCCGCGCACGTACGTCTTCTCGCGAGACATCCACCGGCGCGCGTTGGTCGGCGCGCCTGCCGCCGAGCTCGAGCGGCGCACGCGGCCCTACGTGCGCCCGGGGCCGGCGTACGCCGGGCATCCGCTCGCGCGTCCGTACATGCGGGGACCGGCGCCGTCCATGCTCGCGGTCCCTCCCTCGCAGGTCAGGCGCCCGAGCCCGGCGGATCGAGGCGTCGTGCGCGCGCAGCAGTTCGCGCGACCGTCGACCGCTCGCGTGATGGGCGCGCGCCCCGCGACGCCTCACACCGTTCGTCCGAGCCCGTCGCCGGTCCGGCAGCCGGTGCCGGCGACGCGGCCGCCCGGCAGGCGATGAAACCGGCGTGCGTCAGCGGTTCTTGGTGAAGTCCTCGAGGGCTTCCATGACGTAGTCGTCGGCCGAGGCGGCCGGCACCACGTGGAAGTGAGGCCCGGGCGTCCCCTGCGGCTCGTCCTCCGCGAGGATGATGATCTCGGGATCGCTGCTCGTGTCTTGCCGCGCAGGAGGCATGGTCGAGGGGTGAGGCCGGGCGGCGGGCGCCACGCGCGGCACGGCGACGGCGCCGGTCGCGAGCTCGGCCGCGATCACGATGGCCGCGATGTTGTCCCGCGCCTGCTGCTCGAGGGCCTTGGCGACGAGCGAGCGGACGATCTGGTCGGCCGGGTGAGGGACCGCGAGCAGGTCGCCCATCGTGTCGTCCTCGATGTAGTCGGAGAGGCCGTCGCTGCAGAGCAGGTACTTGTCGCCGGCGAGCATGCGGAAGCTTCGGACCGAGACGCGGACGTTGGGCTCCATCCCCAGCGCGCGCGTGACGACGTTCTTGGGAAGCTTGGCGAGCACGGCGTCGTCGATGTTGGGGTGCATCTCGAGCGCCTCGTTGATGAGCGAGTGATCGTGCGTGAGCAGCTCGAGCACGCCCTCGCGCCAGCGGTAGCAGCGGCTGTCGCCGACGTGAGCCACGTGCATCATGCCCGACCTCGGGGAGCACGAAAGCGCGACGGCGGTGGTGCCCATCCCGCGCAGCTTGTTGGAGGTCTTGGCGATCTCGAGGATGTCCTCGTTGGCCTTCTGCAGGCCTGCCGCGAGCCTGCGGCCCGCGATGGGCAGACCGAAGGCGTCGAGCTCGGTGTCGGGGGCGCCGTGCCCGGTGCTCTCGAAGAAGTTGGCGATGGCGGTGGTGGCCAGCGCGCTCGCGACGTTGCCGGCGTTGTGCCCCCCCGCACCGTCGGCCAGGATGAACAAGTTGAGGTCGGGCCGCAGCAGGATGGCGTCCTCGTTGTGCTGGCGGACCTTGCCGATGTCGGTGGCGCCTGCTGCCGAGAGCTTCAGGGGTAGGAAAAGCCGTGTCGGATCGCCCATTGGAGCCTAGGGTATCGATCTGCGGGCCCGCGCGCGAGCCGAAGTTGGGAGCTGCCGCCAGAATCGGGGCGGACGCGCCCCTTGGAGAGCGCGTCCGCGCCTGGGGGTGCTCGCACGTCGCGTGCGTGCACGCCTACTCGTGACGGTACCCACCTCGGTGGCGCATCAGCTCGGCCAGCCGCCGCTGGTCACGCTCGAGGTCGCGCCTCTCGCGGCGTACGTCCTGCCAGCGGTGCATCCGCGCGTCCCGGGCGATCTCGAACCGGTCGTGTGCGATGTCGGCGCGCAGCTGCACGATCTCGGCGTCGTCGCGGCGAGACTCGCGCCGGCCTTCGTGGTCGTCGGCGAACGCGAGCGTGGGGAGGGTGAGCGCGGCGAGCGCGGCGGCGAGGGCGAGCCAACGAGACATGGACAATCACTCCTTGGGAGGCAGCGAACGATTTCGCTGACGCCCGGAGTGAGAGCAACGCGCGTGCCCCCGCCGCGACTCCGTGGATCGCCCGTCGAGTTCGCCGGGCCACGACGGATGTTCACGAGCGGGGCGGAACCAGGGCCATGAAGAAGTATTTCGGCGCGTAGGGAGCGGCCCCGTGGGTTCGTCCAAGCGTCGCTCAGCCCAAGAAACGCGCGAGCCACTCCGGGTGCAGCGCCAGCTTCGCGAAGCCGGCCACGCCCATGACGCCGCCGAAGACCGCGAAGACGCTCGCCACGCCCAGCATCCACCGCTTCTGCGTGAGCGCGGTCACGCCGAGGAGCGCGATGGCGACGCTGAGCAGGGCCTCGGCCATGTCGAACTGGTCGTTGTGCACGTCGAGCTCCTCGTGGTGGGCCTCGTACGCCTGGGCCTTGGCCTTGATGTCGTCCTTCTCCTTCGCGTAGCGCTTGGTCTGCGCCTCCTGCTTCGTGATCGCGTCGTCGAACTTCGCCCGGAGCTCCGGGGTGGCCATGTCGCGCTCGAGGACGAGCTGATCGATGGCGGCCTGGGCGATGTTCTCCTTCGTGCTCTTCGACTGGTAGTAGGCCCACTCGTCGACCGCGTTGGCCTGCGCCGTCTGCATCTGCTGGGCGATGTTGCCCGCCTTGACGTTGCACAAGGACATGAACGTCGCGATCACCGCGACGCACGCGGCGATGATCGTGTTGAGCTTCGACTCGCGCGCCTTCTCGACGGCTTCGTTCACCGCATCGCTCATCTCGGACATGGGGCCATGAGAATCGAGGTTCCCTCGTACCGCAAGCGGGCCGGTGTTTGGTATGCTCGCCCCATGCGATGGCGAGCGGGCTTGGGGGTGGCGGCGGCGGGGGCGGCTCTTTGGGCGGCGAGCTGCTCGGGCGACAACAGCTCGGCGGACGCTGGCCCCGACGCCGCCGCGGACGTCACGATGGAGTACTACGTCAAGGACGTGGGGGTGCCGACTGCGGTGCTCGTCGACGTCGCGGCGGGCGCGAGCCACACGTGTGCCGTGGCCGCGTACGGCCCGCGGAACGCCACCTTCTGCTTCGGCAAGGACGCCGCGCTCGGCGCACCCAAGCAGGGCCTCCTGGCGACGACGTCGACGGGCAGCGCGCCCAGCCCGTCGTTCGTGCAGATCACGAGCGGCCCCGAGGCCGCCCACACCTGCGCCATCGACGACAAGAAGGGTGTCTGGTGCTGGGGTGACAACACGGTCGGCCAGTGCGGCATCGGCAACCCGAGCCCCAGCGTGGACACTCCCCAGGGCGTGCTCGACTTCAACATCGGCCCGGCGCGCGCGACCAGCCTCGCCGTGGGCAAGGCCACGACGTGCACGCTGCGCTACCCCGACGACCGGCTCACCTGCTTCGGCGACAACGGCACCTGCCAGTCGAACTTCCACCACCTCGATGCGCAGAACCAACCGGTGTGCGACACGGGCCTCGCCGCGGCGCAGCTCGGGAGCGACGACGGCGTCGTGTTCAAGAACCTCTCCATCCTCGGCGCCGGCTCCGCACACGCGTGCGGGTACGGCGATGCGGTGGTGGCGGGAGCGCAGGCGCTCTTCTGCTGGGGCGACAACGCTTCGCTCGAGAGCGGCCCTGCGCCGGCGGGCGTCAACGCCGTCGCCGTGGCCGCGGCGTCGCCGCCGAAGAAGGCCGTTTCGCTCGCGGGCGGCGCTGCGCACACGTGCTTCGTCACCGACTCGCCGCACGAGCTCTATTGCTTCGGCAAGAACGACCAGCACCAGGCCAGCCCCACGAGCGCCAGCGCGACGATCGACCCGTCGAGCATGACGGCGATCCCGCTGCCGGCGAGCGCCATCCCGCTCAGCGTGGCGGCCGGCCCGAACGAGACGTGCGTGGCGGACATCGCCGGGCAGGTCTGGTGCTTCGGTGCTTCGCACGGCACGAACATCGACCCGGTCTCGGGGATCAAGGACGTCACCAAGGTGGTCATGGGCGGCGCGCACGCGTGCGCGATCGGCCATGCACCCACCGACGTGGCCGGCACCCCCGTCTCGCTGTTCTGCTGGGGAGACAACACCGACGGTCAGGCGGGGCAACCGCCGGGCGGCACCGTGGCGACGCCGACGGTCGTCGCGATCCCGCAGACCGGCCCCTGACGATCGTCCCCGTGACGGGGAAGTCGCGGGGGGCATGGTTCAAGGCCCGGCGCCGAGCTCGATGCACACCGCGTCGATGCGCCGCGCGAACATCTCCCAGAGGAACGGCGCCAGGTAGACGTTGAGGCCCGGGACCCAGCCGATGATGACGGCCGCCATGCCGAGCTTCTTGGGGACCGGGGCGCGGAACGGGCGGCTCGCGCGGACGTTCTCGAAGCCGTCCGCGATGCCGACGACGAGGCCGAGCTTCCAGAACCAGGCGAAGACCGGGACGAACGCGAAGCCGAAGAGCATCGCCGAGCTCACGTTCTCCATCGGGCCGACCTTGCGCAGCTCCTCGGGCAGGTTCGTCCACGTCCGCTCGAGCCACAAAAGCTCGCAGATGGCCGCGATCATGCGCAACAGCAGCGCGATGAGGAGCATGAAGAGCGCGGCCGTGAGCCACAGCGAGACGAAGTCCTCGTTGTCGAGGAAGATCCACCGGCGCAGCGCGAAGCCGAACGCGATGGAGAACGCGACCGACACCGCCGAGAGGGCGAGGGCGGTGCGCCGCGCCCGCATCGCGGGGGGCTGGAGGCGGCCGGCGTGCAGCATCGCCCCAGAATAGCGGAGGACGAGCCAGGCGGTCAGCGCATGAAGCGGCCGAGCGAGGCGTGGTGGCGCTCGGCGAGCTTGTCGAAGCGCTGTTGCTGATCCGGCCGGAGCACCGCCCGGATCTCGGCGTCGACGGCGGTCTTGTGATCGCGTAGCGGCTGCCCGCACCGCTCGACGATGTCCCGGCCGAGCCGTCGTGACTCGTCGTGGTCCTTGGCGAGGATCCCGCCGACGCGGGCCTCCTGGTCGGCGTCGAGGTCGAGCTTGCGGGAGAGCGCACGCAGCCGACGGCTCTCGAACTCGTGATCGTTGTCGAGCTGCGCGACGCGTCGCTCGTGCGCCCACGCGAGCGCGGTGCCGCCGCCGGTGGCTGCGCCGAGGGCGAAGACGAGCGCGAATACTCCGTAGGCCTTGGCCTTTCCTGTCACCATTCGAGCTCCACGGTGTCGTAGGTGTCCGCGAGCGCCGCGTCCACGTCGCTCGTGGCGCGCACCGCCCAAACGACGCCGACGGCGGCCGCGATCGCCGCGAGGGGCAACAGCCGCCGCGCGACGCGGGGCACGTCCGACCACCAGTCGGGTGCCCGGGCCGCGGGGGCCTGCGCGAGCGCCGCGCTCATCACCTTGGCCGTGAAGCCGGCGCGCGGGCGCACGCCCTCGGTCGCCTTGCCGAGCCTCTCCAGCCGTTCGTCGATCTCTCGGGGGTCGGTCACGTGTCCCTCCTTTGCCGCAGCGCGGTCCGCGCGCGCACGAGCCGCTGCTCGACGGCGCCCTCGCTGCACTCCATGATCTCGGCGATCTCCGCCGACGACATCCCGTGGGCGGCCTTCAGCACGAGCGCGGTGCGCTGCTCATCCGGCAGGTCGCCGAGCCAGTCGGCGATCTCCCGCAGCGCGAGGGTGGCCTCGGCCGCCGCGCCGCCCTCCCAGCTCGGGTCGACGAGCTCGTCGGCCGCGGTGCGCTTGCGCTTTCGCTTGGCGTCGATCGTCGCGTTGATGACGATGCGATAGAGCCAGGTGCGAACGCGCGAGCGCCGGTCGAACTGACCGCCGGTGAGCGCCCGATAGGCCCTCACGTAGGCCTCCTGCACCGCGTCCTCCGCGTCTGCGACGTTGCCCAACATCCTAGCGCTCAACCTGACGAGCTCGGCGCTCGTCGCTTCCACGATCTCCTCGAAGGCGGAGCTGTCCCCGCGCATCGCCCGCTCGGCGGCGGCGTCGAGATCGCTCACCATTTGCCCCCGGTCCCGCCGTGCGCATCTTGGGTCACCTTGGTCCCTGCCCTTCGGACGACGCCGGGAGCTTACTCCCTACGCAAAAAAATTCGTCAGCCGGGTCGTAGGTAGGGCGGGGGGGCCGTCGTCGAAATGGGCAGAAAGGGATGATGAACATGAAGACGATGGCGAAGCTCATGACCGGTTCTCTCTTGGCTCTGGCGATGGCGGCTTGCTCGGGGGCCGGGGCGACCGATTCGCAGCAAGCGAGCATCTCGGCGGTTTCGCCGGGAGCGCAGGCCCAGCAGGGGCAGCACGACGGGAGCCGCTTCCTCCAGCACTTCGACAAGAACGGCGACGGCAAGGTGCAGGTCTCCGAGCTGCCCGAGCGCATGCAGCAGCGCCTCGGCGCCGCCGACACCGACAAGGACGGCGTGCTCTCGCCCGAGGAGCTGCACGCGTTCCACTCGCAGATGCAGGCGGCGAAGTTCGCCAAGTCGGACAAGAACGGCGACGGCGCGCTCGACGCGACCGAGGTGAGCCCGGAGCGCTGGGCGCGCATCCAGGTCGCGGACGCGAACAAGGACGGCAAGGTGACGAAGGCCGAGCTCGAGCAAGCGCGCGCGACCGGCCTCTTGCCGCGCGGCAAGCACCACGGCAAGCGCGGCGGCTTCGGCAGCGAGCACAGGCAGTTCGATCCCCAGGCGATGATCCAGCGCTTCGACAAGAACGGTGACGGCGTGCTGCAGGCGTCGGAGGTGCCGGAGCGCATGCGCGGCTTCTTCGACAAGGCCGACGCGAACAAGGACGGCTCGCTCACCAAGGACGAGATCCTCCAGTTTCGCGCGGCACGCGAGGCGGAGCACGCTCCCGGCGCTGCCGCTCCGCAGACCAAGTAACCCATCTTCGCGACAGGCCCGCGGGTGCGCTAACGCAGCGCGCCCGCGGTGTCCTTTTGTGATCCATTGTGTCACGCTCGAGGCATGAGAGCCGCTCGCAGCCTCCTCCTCCTCGCAGTGTGCATGGTGGCGGCCTGCGTTGCGTGCCGCAGCCGCTCCGGAGCGGCGAGCCTGGGTGAGGTGCCGGTGGTGGCGCCGTTCGACGCGATGGGCCTGCCGACGAAGGGCGGTGTCGTGTGGTCGTGCAACGTCGTGCGGATGAAGGTGGTCTACGACGGCGGGGACAGGGGCGCGCTGGGCGAGGCGTACGGCCAGGCGCTAGAGCAGCATGGCTGGACCTCGATGCAGCCTGCGGCGGCCGGTGCGCACCAGTGGCTCGGGCGCTACCAGCACGCCGGCGAGGTGCTCACGCTCGACGTTCACGACGCCGACTTCGAGGGGAAGGTACCGAACGGCGTCGAGGTCTTTCTTTCGATCAAGGACGCGATCTAGATGGTACGTACTCGGGCATGACAGCCGCGGCGGACAGCGAAGCGACGCCCCCTGCGCCGGCCTGGCCGCGGACGTGCGGCTGCGGCGAGTCCTGGACGGAGCAGCAATGGGGCGAGCTGCCCAGCGACGGCCGCTACCACGCGGGCAGCGAGGGTTGGCTCGAGCTGCGCACGTGCGTGTGCGGCGCCCGCCTCGCGATCCCGTGCGATCCGCCCGCGAACAGGTGAGCGGCGCGCTATGATTCGGGCATGCTTCGCCGCTTGATCGTGCTCTTCGCGACCTTCGGCGCCGTCGTCGCAGCGTGCGGCGGGCCCACGAGCCTCGACATCGGGCGCTACGACCGCTCGTGCACCACCTCGAGCGACTGCGTCGCCGTGACGACCGACGCGTGCTGCGGTTGCCCGAGCGTCGCCATCAACAACAGCGATCTCAGCCGGTACGAGGCGGATCTGCAGGCCGCGGCGAAGAACTGCGGCGCCTGCGTCGAGAAGCCCTGCGCGCCGCTGCTCGCGGTGTGCGCGGGCGGGCTCTGCACGACCGGGTATGCGCCCGACGCCGGGCCGGCGGACGCGGGCAACGAAGGCGGCTCGGACGCAAGCGGAGACGCGATCGCGACCGACGCCAGCGACGCAGGCAGTGACGCGGCGACGGACGCCGCAGGAGACGCTCAAGATGCAGCGATCGATTGAGGTCCTCGTCGCAGTACTGGCGGCCGGCTTCCTCGCCGCGTGCAACTCCTCGTCCCCCGGGACGCCGGACGCGGACGTCACCATCGGCGGAAGTCGACCCGTCCCGCTCTTCATGACGCCCGACGCGTGGGACGGAAAGACGCCGCTGCCGCTCGTTCTCGTCACGCATGGCTACGGCGTCGGCGGCATCGCGCAGACGATCTATTTCAACCTCGAGCCGCTCGTGAACGAGAAGCAGCTCATTCTCGTCGCGCCGGACGGGTTGCTCGACAACGCGGGCAAGCGCTACTGGAACGCCGTCGACACGTGCTGCGACTTCGACCACCGCGGCGAGGACGACGTCGCCTACCTGACCGGCGTCGTCGACGAGATCGCGTCGAAGTAC